>DASUOE010000037.1:0-22184 GCA_036276805.1 Woeseiaceae bacterium
CGGCGAGCGGCCCCATGGCCCGCGATAATACCCAATGCCCGCGAAACTCCCGGAGCGGATCGTCTGCCTCACCGAGGAAACCACCGAGACGCTCTACGCCCTCGGCGAATCCCGGCGCATCGTCGGCATTTCCGGGTTCACGGTCCGTCCGCCCGAGGCGCGCCGGGAAAAGCCGAAAGTGTCGGCGTTCACGAGCGCGAAGATCGACCGCATCCTTGCCCTCGATCCCGACCTCGTGCTCGGCTTTTCGGATATCCAGGCGGACATCGCCGCGGCGCTCGTGCGCGCCGGCGTGGCCGTGCACGTCTTCAACCACCGGTCGGTCGCCGGCATCTTCCGGATGATCAGGACGCTCGGCGGCCTGATCGGCGAGCAGGAGAAGGCCGCCCGGTACGCAACGGCGCTGGAGAAGGACCTCGAGCGGCTCCGGGCGGAGCAGCAACACGGGCCGCGCCCGCGCATCTATTTCGAGGAGTGGGACGACCCGCAGATCAGCGGCATCCTCTGGGTCTCCGAACTCGTGTCCGCCGCGGGCGGCGACGATTGCTTCCCGGAGCTTGCCGCCTCGTCACTCGCGCGCGGGCGCATCGTCGCCGACCCGGCGGAGGTCGTGCGCCGGGCGCCGGACATCATCATCGGTTCCTGGTGCGGCAAGAAGTTCAGCCCTCGACACGTGCGCGAGCGGGCCGGGTGGGCGGCCATACCCGCCGTGCGCGACGGCGAGCTCTACGAAGTGAAATCGGCCCTGATCCTGCAGCCGGGTCCCGCGGCCGTCACCGACGGTGTCGCCGCGCTGGCCGCTATCGTGAATCGCTGGCGCGCGCGCCGCTGAGTCACGTAGTCAGGCGCGCAAGCGCTTCCCGATATTTCGCTGCCGTCTGCGCCAGCACGTCGGCGGGCAGCTCGGGGCCGGGCGGCGTCCTGTCCCAGTCGAGCGTGTCCAGGTAGTCGCGCACGAACTGCTTGTCGTAGCTCGGCGGGCTCGTGCCCGTGCGGTAGCTGTCCGCGGGCCAGAAGCGCGATGAATCGGGGGTGAGCACTTCGTCGATGAGGTACAGGCGGCGGTCCGCGTCGAGGCCGAACTCGAATTTCGTATCGGCAACGATGATACCGCGCTCGCCCGCGTAGGCGCGGGCGCGCTCGTAGATGGCGATCGCCGTGTCGCGCACGAGGCCCGCGAGGTCGGCGCCGATCAGCGCGACGACGCGTTCGAAGCTGATGTTCTCGTCGTGGTCGCCGGCGGCCGCCTTGCTGGCCGGCGCAAACAGCGTACGCGGCAGGCGGGCCGCCTGTTCGAGGCCGCGCGGCAGCGCTATGCCGCTCGTCCGGCCCGTCGCGACATAGTCGCGCCAGCCGGAACCGATGAGATAGCCGCGCACGACGGCTTCTATCGGCAGTGGCTCGAGGCGGCGGACGACGAGGCTGCGCGTGCGCAGGCGCTCGCAGGTGCCGGCATCGGTGAGGACGTCGTCGATCGTGAGCGACGTCAGCTGGTTCGGTACCAGGTCCGCCATCATCCGGAACCAGAACAGCGACAGCCGCGTGAGGACCTCGCCCTTACCGGGAATCGGCTGCGGCAGTACGACGTCGTAAGCCGACAGCCTGTCGGTCGTCACGATGAGCAGGTGCTCGTCGCCGACAGCATAAATGTCGCGCACTTTGCCGCGGCCGACGAGCGGCAACTCTGCAATGTCGGTGGTGAATATTGCGTCGGGCATGGCGGCGCGGCGGGCGGCGGAAGCCCCGGATGATCCCCGTTCATCGCGCGGCTGGCAAGCCGGCTCCGCGTAGGCAGCGGCCGCGGCAGCGGTTACGATGCGCACAACCTGTTGCGATAGGACCGCCTGGATCAACGCTTGTACTGGGGCAAAATCATCGGCACGCTCGCGGGGCTCGCAACCATGAAGCCGCTGCTCATGCTGCTCGGCCTCCTGCTCGGTCACCAGTTCGACCGCGGCTTCGAGCGCTATTACCGGCGGTTCCGCGAACAGGGCGAGCGCCCGGTCGGGTTGAGCGACGCCTATGTCCGCGGGCTGTTCCAGTGCATGGGCCACCTCGCGAAGCTCGACGGCCGGGTGACCGAGGACGAGATTCGCGCGGCGCGTTCCGTGATGCATCGGATCGGGCTGGGGCCGGTGCGCGTACGGCATGCCATCCACTGGTTCAACGAGGGTAAGGAGGCGGGTTTCCGTCCGGGGCCCGTCGTCCGCGCACTTCTGCGGAACAGCGCCCGCCAGGACGACGAGCGTCGCGTCTTCCTGCGCCTGTTGCTCGAGGTGTCCCTGGCGAAAGGGCGCATCCAGCGCGCCGAGCGCGACACGCTCTGGGCAATCTGCACCGATCTCGGGATCGGGCGTGTCGAATTCGCGCAGCTCGAAGCGATGGTGCGCGCGCAGAAGGGCTTTCGCCGTTCGCCGGCGGGCGACGCCGATGCCGCGCGCCTGCGAGCCGCCTATGCGGCGCTCGGCGTCGACGCCACCGCGACGAACGCGGAGATCAAGAAGGCCTTTCGCCGCCAGATGAACCGCAATCACCCGGACAAGCTTGCATCGCACAACCCGACGAGCGCCGCCGTGGCCGAGGCGGAGCGGCGCACGCGCGAGTTGCTGCATGCCTGGGAACTTCTCAAGGTCCGCCGCTCGATTCGCTGAGCGAGCCGGCTGCACGGCGCCGGCTGTCGCCGCCCGTGCCGCTTGAGGTACATTGTCGCTTCGCAAACAGGAACCGGGCCGTGGCACCATTGATCGCACCTTCGATCCTGTCCGCCGATTTCGCGCGGCTGGGCGACGACGTTGCCGCCGTACTCGCGGCCGGCGCCGACGTCGTGCACTTCGACGTCATGGACAACCACTACGTGCCGAATCTCACCATCGGGCCGCTGGTGTGCGAGGCCTTGCGCGATTACGGCATCGACGCGCCCATCGACGTACACCTCATGGTCGAGCCCGTCGACCGGATTATTCCGGATTTTGCCCGCGCAGGCGCCACGTACATCTCGTTCCACCCGGAAGCGACGCGGCACGTGGACCGCACGCTCGGGCTGATCCGGGAATCCGGCGCGCGCGCGGGACTCGTCTTCAACCCCGCCACGCCGCTCGACTGGCTGGACCACGTGCTCGACAAGGTCGATCTCATCCTGATCATGTCGGTGAACCCGGGGTTCGGCGGTCAGCGATTCATACCTGCCGCGCTCGAGAAACTGCGGGCGGCGCGCGCACGCATCGACGCGAGCGGCAGGGATGTCCGGATCGAGGTCGATGGCGGCGTGAAGGTGGACAACATCGGCCGGATTGCGGCGGCCGGCGCCGACATGTTCGTTGCGGGATCCGCCATCTTCGGGAGCGATGATTACGCCGCCACCATCGCGGCCATGCGCCGCGAGATCGCGAAGGCCGTGGCGGCCTGACACACGGGCAAGGCGCCGCGAGCGCGCCGCTGACGCGAGCGATGCGGCGTCGGCGCGGCGCCTACAGCTTGCGGTTCGGCCGTGCGCCGAAGACAACGATGGTCTTGCCGCTCGCCGAGACCAGCCCCTGGTCTTCGAGCACTTTCAGCACCCGTCCCGCCATTTCGCGCGAACAGCCGACCAGGCGGCTCAGCTCCTGGCGGCTCACCTTGATCTGCATGCCGTCCGGGTGGGTCATGGCGTCCGGCTCGTTGCACAGGTCCATGATGGCGTGCGCGACGCGGCCCGTGACGTCGACGAAAGCGAGATCGCCGAGCTTCCGGTTCGTACGGTCGAGGCGGGTCGCGAGCTGGGTCGCGAGCTCGAAGACGAGACCCGGGCTTTCGCTCGCGATCTGCCGGAAGCGCGGGTAGGTCATTTCCGCGATTTCGCACTCCGACCGGGTGCGGACCCAGGCGCTGCGCGTCGGCTGCTCATAGAACAGGCCCATTTCGCCGAAGAACTGGCCCTTGTTGAGGTACGCGAGCACCATCTCGTTGCCGTCCTCGTCCTCGATCATGACCTCGACCGACCCGTCCACGATGTAATACAGCACATCGGGCAGGTCGCCGGCGTGGATCATGACCGTCTTGGACGGCACGGTACGGACGCGGCAGTAGCTCAGGAAGCGATTGATCGCGGGGACGTCGCTCAGAATCTTGGCATTCGTCTGCATGGAAGGATCCTTCATCGCTCAAGCGCCCCTCCTTTTAATACAGTTCCGCCCCGAGGGCAAGCTAAGTCCGTGTTTTGGTTATTAAAGTCGGTACGCCGTGGCGGTCATCACGCGTGCCGTCATCCGCATCAGGCGTTTTACCGGTAAAGGCAGCTCCGCGGCGCCGGCATTACGGGCGTCCGTGCCGTGGCCGGCCTCCTCGTCACGCATCTGGCGCACGATGGCCCGGCTGCGCAGGTCCGCGGCGGGCAACGCATCGAGATGCCGCTCGAGGTGATCGCAAACCTGGCGTTCCGTCTCCGCGATGAACCCGAGACTCCACCTGTCGCCGAAAAGTCCGCTGGCGGCTCCGACGGCGAACGCGCCGCCGTACCACAGCGGGCTGAGTCGGCTGCGCGCGGCGCCGAGTTCGCCGAGACGGCGTTCGCACCAGGCGAGGTGGTCCAGCTCCTCGTCGGCGGCGGCCTGCATCTGCTCTGCGAGGGCAGCGTCGCGGGCCACTGCCGCGTGTCCCTGGTAGAGGCCCTGGGCGGCGACTTCGCCGGCGTGGTTCACGCGCATGAGGCCGGCCGCATGCACTGCCGCGCGCAGGTCGAGTTCCGGCTCCGCCACGCCCTCCGCCGGGTAGCGGCGAGGCGTCGCGGGCGCGGGTCCGGCGACGGTGCGCAACGCATCGTCGAGTCCTGCGAGGAAGCGATCGATGGACGTCAGTCGTCGGCCGGTCATGCCGGGAAGTATAGCAGTGAGTGGAAGAGGGCGGCCGGCGACACCGCAAAAACTCGCTGCCATGCCGCTGCTGCATTATACTCCGCAGCCTTTTTTGCGCGTCGGGCGCCGCATGCCGTCCGACGAACGCTCGCGGCGTCACCCGCGGAACAGCGTCAGGACCATGACCCGCGACCAGGAGACGAGGGATGATCAGGAAAAACGTCTGGATACTCGCGATGCTGCTCGCCGCAGCGCCGGGCTATGCGCACGAGGAAGAACAGGAAGAGGACACCGGCCCCTGGTCCGGCAAGGCGGCCCTCGGCTACCTCGCCACAGCCGGCAACACGGAGAACACGAACCTGAATTCGCTGTTCGAGATCGGCTACGCGACCGGCCGCTGGAACCACCTTTTCAACGCGCTCGCGGTACGTGCGACGGAGAACGAGGCGACGACCGCCGAAGCGTACGAGTGGGGATGGAAGAGCGAGCTCTCCTTCACCGAGTTCAACTACCTGTTCGGGCGCCTGAACTGGCGCAAGGACCGCTTCTCGTCCTACGAGACGCAGTTCTCGCAGACGGCGGGTTACGGGCGCCGCATCTTCAACAACGAACGGCACAAGCTCGACGCCGAAATCGGCGCCGGTGCCCGGCAATCCGAGTTGATCGACGGCAGCACGGAAAACGAGGCGATCCTGCGTGGCGGGCTCAAGTATGTGTGGAGCATCACCGACAACAGCGAGTTTCGTGAAGCGATCAACGTGGAAGCAGGCTCCGAGAACACCTACATCGAATCGATTACGGCCGTGTCCGCGTCGCTGATCGGCAACCTGGCACTCGTGGCGTCGTACACGATCAAGCACAACACCGAGGTGCTGCCCGGCACGGAAAAGACGGATACCTGGACGGCCCTGTCGCTCGAATACCTGTTCTAGGGAAACCGCCGTAGCCGGGCCGGCGCCGAGTCCGGAGAAATTATTCAGCAAAATCAGTGGCTTGTAGAGGTCCTGGCAGGAACCGCGGGCAGGGGGGAAAACCCGCCGATCCGTTGCAATGCCCTGAAGCGTCAAGTAGAATTTCGCGCCTTTCCGCCACTCGGCAGGCCAGTGCCTGCGCGGGTGCCGCGGCAGCCCCGGCGGGCGCCGCATGCACAATCGAACCCGGAAGCCTAAGGATTATGAAGACCTTCTCTGCGAAGCCTGCAGACATTCGCCGTGACTGGTACGTGGTCGATGCGACCGGCCAGACGCTCGGCCGCCTGTCGACCGAGATCGCGCGACGCCTGCGCGGCAAGCACAAGCCGACGTTCACGCCGCACGCGGACACGGGCGATTACATCGTCGTGATCAACGCCCGCAAGGTGCGCGTGACGGGTAACAAGCTGAAGGACAAGATGTACCACCACCACACCGGCTACATCGGCAACCTGAAGTCGATCTCGCTGGAGAAGCAGCTCGAGCAGCACCCCGAGCGGGTTATCGAGCATTCCGTGAAGGGCATGCTTCCGCGGGGTCCGCTGGGCCGCAAGATGTTCGCGAAGCTGCGTGTCTTCGCAGGGCCCGAACACGCGCATACGGCGCAGCAGCCGATTCCGCTGGAACTGAACGTCTGACGCGGCAACCAGGTTAAAAGGCGAGATCAATGAACGAGAGTTTCTACGGTACGGGGCGCCGCAAGACTTCGACGGCCCGTGTGTTCCTGACGCCGGGCGCCGGCAACATCAGCGTCAACGACCGGCCGCTGGACGTTTTCTTCGGCCGCAAGACGGCGCAGATGATAGTGCGCCAGCCGCTCGAGCTGACCCACCTCAAGGATCGATTCGACGTCACGGTGACGGTCACTGGCGGCGGTACGACGGGCCAGGCCGGCGCCATCCGCCACGGCCTGACGCGCGCGCTCATGGAGTACGATGAAGCGCTGCGCTCGCCGCTCCGCAAGGCCGGGTTCGTCACGCGGGATGCGCGCGAGGTCGAACGCAAGAAAGTCGGTCTGCGCAAGGCACGCCGCGCCACGCAGTACTCGAAGCGCTGAGTCAGACCGGGTCCCTGTATTGGGCCCCCGGAGACTGGGGGATCGTCTAGTGGTAGGACTACGGACTCTGACTCCGTCAACGGGGGTTCGAATCCCTCTCCCCCAGCCAAACAAAAAAGGGCCCCGCGAGGGGCCCTTTTTTGTTTGGCTTGCGGGAGCTGGAGAGAGAACCCACTGGGTTCGACAAAATCGCGCAGCGATTCTGGACGGCGAGCGCAGCGAGGCAATCCATTCCAAGCTTCGTCCATTCCGAAGTTCGTCCACTCGCGCCTTCATCCATTCCCAACTTCCGTAAACCCGTTGCATCGCGTGCAGCATCCAGGCCGCGAACTGCCGCGAGCTTCTACGCCCGCAACTCCCGCACCCCTTCGTCCCCGGCAACCAGCAGTATGTCGGCCGGCCGGTTTGCAAAGATGCCGACCGTGACGATGCCGGGGATCTGGTTCAGCCGGGTCTCCATCTCGACGGGGTTGCTGATCTGCAGTCCGTGCACGTCGAGGATGTGGTTGCCGTTGTCGGTGACGAAATCGTCGCGCCAGACCGGGCGCCCGCGCAGCTTGACCAGCCGCCCCGCGACGAATTCCTGCGCCATCGGCAGGACCTCGATCGGCAGGGGGTAGGCGCCCAGCATGCCGACCAGCTTGCTGTCGTCGACGACGCACACGAACCGGCGGGCGGCCGCCGCGAGAACCTTCTCGCGAGTCAGCGCGCCGCCGCCGCCCTTGACGAGGTGCAGCCGCTTCGTCGCCTCGTCGGCACCGTCGATGTAAACGTCGATGGCGCCGGCTTCGTTCAAGGTGATGGCGTCGAATCCTTGATCGGCCAGCAGGCGCGTAGTCGCACGGGAACTCGACACGACGCGATCGATGCGCTCGCGGATGGCCGGCAGGAGACCGATGAGTTGATTGACAGTCGAACCGGTGCCGACACCGAGCGTCGTGCCCGGCGGGATGTATTCCAGAGCGGCACGCGCCGCCGCGAGTTTCTTCTCGTTCTGTTCCATCGGGATCGACCGGTCAGTCGGGACAGGATCGGAAGCTTAGCGGATCGCTTCGTCACGCGCCATGCGATGCGTCACGGAATCCGTGCAAAATCAGGGATATAAAACGAAAAGAGCCCGCTTTCGCGGGCTCTTTTGCTGTACCTGGAAGAAGGTTCCGGCCCATGCGGGCCGCCATTTCCAGCGAACAGGAGCAAGAACTACATCATTACCGGTGCCGCCTTGCTCGATGCGCGCTTGGACGCTTTCTTCCTCGTCCTGCGCTTGGCCGCCTTCTTCCTGGCCTTCTTCTTCGCCTTCTTGGCTACTTTCTTCTTGGCCTT
This sequence comes from Woeseiaceae bacterium, assembly GCA_036276805.1. Lineage (GTDB taxonomy): Bacteria > Pseudomonadota > Gammaproteobacteria > Steroidobacterales > Woeseiaceae > UBA1847. The sequence goes on from DASUOE010000037.1 coordinate 8,181, forward strand.
TTTCTTCGCCTTTTTCCTGGCGCCTTTTTTCTTGGCCTTTTTCTTTGCCTTCTTTCTGGCGACCTTCTTCTTCGCCTTCTTCTTCGCTTTGCGCTTCGCTACTTTCTTTTTCGCTCTGCGCTTCGCGACCTTCTTCTTGGCCTTCTTGGCAGCCTTCTTCTTGCCTGCCCTCTTCGTTCCTTTCCGCTTCGTCGCAGCTTTGCGCTTGGAAGCTTTCTTGCTAGACCTCTTCTTCGTGGTAGCCATCATTTTCTCCGTGTCGGGTACCCGAGGCTGAGTATATACAACAAAAGCAAAAAATCCAGCAAGTTAGCCGCGTTGCAAAATGTGCGGCAGCGAACGGTATGCCAGCGGAAAACGTGACGCGTCTCTCATTGCCGCGATGGTGGAGTGCATGACGAGCACTCTCTGCACTCGTGCGTCGCGATTCGAGCAGCGGTAAAGAAGCGCGTGAGCGATGCTAGCGCCGCATCCCGTGGCGTTCGGTAATCACCTCGAACAAGGGGACGTCCCACGAATTTGCCTTTATTTTCGGTACTTTCTGACACTCGAAGGCCACGCCGACGAGCTTCGGCTTAAGCCAGGTCCGGCGCTTGCGTAGTGCGGCGAATGTGCAGTCGTAGTATCCGCCGCCCATGCCGATGCGATGACGGTACGGGTCGAAGGCGGTGAGCGGCACGACGACGACGTCGAGTTCCAGCGGCTCGATCTCGGCGCCGGCCTCCGGCTCGAGCAGGCCGAAGCCGCGTCGGACGAGGGTCGTTTCGCGCGTCACCTCGACGAAGCGCAGGCGTCGGCGTCGGGCGACAACCGGGCAGTAGATGCGCTTACCGGCCGACCACGCACGAGCGAGAATCTCCGTCGTATCGACTTCGTCGGGCATCGACACGAAGCAGCCGATGCTCGATGCAGCGTGAAACAACGATGAGCGGAGGAAGTGCGCTGCAATGCGTCGCGAGGCGGCATCGCGGGTTGCCGCATCGAGCGAACGGCGGGCGCGCAATGCCGCCGCCCGCTGCTCGTGTTGCGCGGGAACACTCATGTCGGTGGTGTCCGGCAGGCCCGCCGGCCGGCGCGTAGGCCCGGGCCGCCGTCGGCGTGCGCCGCGGCCCGATGTGCCTGTTTTGCGCATGAAAGCTTCGCGCGAGAATGCTTCGGGCGAGAAAGAAAGGAGACGCCTCCCGCCTGTGCCGTTACCGAGCCGTCGCTCTCGAACCAGAGCAACAAGTGGGGTAAGCCGCGGCAGCAACAGGCTTTCCGGAAGGTCCGGTCCTGCACAAATGCTGCCGGCAGTGCACAACCCCGAAGTAAAAAGTTAGGGTCGAAAGGTATCCAGGTCGATATCGAACACTGCAGGAGGCGTCAATCTGATCGTGTGGTAGAGCGTACCATGACCGTATCGTCGAGCGCTTCGCTGACGGTACGGGGCCGGTCCTAGCGTTGACCGAGGTCGAGTTGGCGAGTTCCGCCGAGAGCGTTTTCGACCCGGTCCGAAATAGTTTTGAGGCGCTGGCTGTAGTTGCCCTCGACCGTCCGGTCGCGCGCCTGGGCGTGCAGCAGGTCGTTGGCCATGTTCAGTGCCGCCATCACGGCGATTCGGTCCAGGCCGACCACGCGGCCGCTGTCGCGAATCTCGCGCATCTTGGCGTTCAGGGCTTCGGCCGAATCCAGTAGGTCGGTCCGCTCGCTGGCAGGACACGAGAACTGGTATTCCTTGTCCAGAATCCGCACGCTGACCTGGGCGTACTGTTCACTCATTCACGACCCCTGTTCCATGGCCTTCAGCCGGCCGATCATGGCTTCCACCCGGGCGCGCACCTGCTCGTTTTTCTGCAGCAGCGTCGCGCGTTCCGCCGTCAGGACATCCTGCCTCTGCTTCAGTGACTTGTTCTCGTCCTGGAGCTGGTCGCACACGCGAACGAGCGCATCGACGCGCTCCTCGAGTCGCTTCAGCTCGTGTTCGAAAAGGGAGTTGATGTCCCGCGCCATCCGGCCAATATAGTCACGGTGTCGGGCAGAATCAATCGCCAAACACGGACCGGCATGGGATCATGAAAGTCCGACCGCAAGGCTTTACCAGGGAGGCTCCCCGGACGGATGAACGCCGACATCGATTACCGCGTCCTCGACGTTGCGCTCACGCGCTGCGGCGCCAGCTGGGATGCGGCACAGGCACACGGCCTCGTGACTGCGCGCCTGTCCCTCGAAGGCCCGGCCGCCGGACCGGACATAACACGGCAGGTGCTCGAAGGCACGGACGCCGCGGATGCCCTGCGGGGCGAATGTGCCGCTCTCCTGCAAGATGTCGTCGCAAGCACCCGGCACTTGCTCGCTGAGCGGCAATCGGGTTTCGCGCCGCTCCTGCCCGGCGACGCCGAGAACGCAGGTGGCAGGGCCCAGGCCCTCGCGCACTGGTGCGAAGGTTTCCTGCACGGCCTCGTCTCGACGGAACGGGCCCGGGTGCCGCAGGTCGCCGAGCGCCTTGCCGCGGACCCCGTTGCGGATATCATCAGCGACATGTTGCAGATGACCCGCGCCGTCGCCGACGACGGAGAAGCCGAGGCAGAGGAGGCAGCCTGGGTCGAGATCGTCGAGTACCTGCGCGTCGCCGCGCAGATCGTCTACGAGGAACTCGCCGACACCCGGCCCGCGGCAGCATCATGAAGCCCGAAGAGTTCCGCAAGCGCCGCGAGCAGCTCATGCGCATGGTCGGCAAGGAAGGTATAGCCATACTGCCTGCGGCGCCGGTGCGGTTGCGGAGCCGCGACGTCGAATACCGCTTCCGGCAGGACAGCGATTTCTGGTACCTCACCGGTTTCGCCGAACCCGACGCGGTGGCCGTGCTCGTGCCCGGGCGGCCCACCGGACAGTACGTCCTGTTCTGCAGGGAACGCGACCCGGAAAAGGAACTGTGGGACGGCAGCCGCGCCGGGCCGTCCGGCGCCACCGCCGAATTCGGCGCCGACGATGCGTTCCCGATCGACGACATCGACGACATCATCCCCGGCCTCATCGAGTCGTGCTCGCGCGTCTATTACACCATGGGCGTCTATCCTGACTTCGACGCGCGCATCGCGGAGTGGATCAATTCGCTGCGCTCGCGCAACTCCCGGGGCGTGCACACGCCGCAGGAATTCGTCGCCCTGGACCACCTGCTGCACGACATGCGGCTCTTCAAGAGCCGCGACGAGATCGCGGCCATGCGGCGGTCGGCCAGGGTCGCGGTGCGGGCGCACGAGCGCGCGATGCACCTGGTGCGCCCCGGCCTTCACGAATACGAGGTCGAGGCGGAGTTCCGCCACGAGTTCCGGCGCAACAATGCGTGGGCGTCGTACAGCCCCATCGTGGGGTCGGGGCGCAACAGCTGCGTGCTGCATTACGTCGACAACCAGGCGGAGCTCCGGGACGGCGATCTGCTGCTGATCGACGCGGGTTGCGAGCTCGACTACTACGCCTCCGACGTCACGCGCACATTGCCGGTCAGCGGCCGGTTCACGCCGGAGCAGCGCGCCGTCTACGAGGTCGTGCTCGACGCGCAGCTCGCCGCCATCGACAAGGCGCGGGCCGGCAATCACTGGAACGACCCGCACGACGCGGCCGTACGGGTCATCACGCGCGGGCTGAAGAAGCTCGGCTTCCTTTCCGGCACGCCGGCCCGTCTCATCCGCGACGGCGCGTACCAGCAGTTCTTCATGCACCGCACCGGCCACTGGCTCGGCATCGACGTGCACGACGTCGGCGACTACAAGGTGGGAGACCAGTGGCGGCAGCTCGAGCCGGGAATGGTCATGACGGTCGAGCCCGGCATCTACCTGCCGGCGGGCGGAAAGGTGCCGGGGAAGTTCCGCAACATCGGCATCCGCATCGAGGACGATGTCCTCGTGACCCGCAGCGGCCCCGAGGTGCTCAGCCAGGATCTCGCCAAGGAACCGGACGCGGTCGAGGCCATGATGGCGGCGTGAGCACGGCGGCCGCAGTGGATTTCGATGTCGTCATCGCGGGCGGCGGCATGGTCGGCGCAACCGCAGCGCTGGCGTTCGCGCCCCTGGGCCTCCGGATCGCGGTCGTCGAGGCAGCCGCGCGCAACGCCGCGGTGCAGCCGAGCTTCGACGAGCGCTCGACCGCCCTGTCGCGGAGTTCGGAGCGGCTGTACGGCGCACTCGGCCTCTGGGACCGCATCGAGCCGGGGTCCGCGCCGATCCGGCACATCCATGTATCGGACCAGGGCCGCTTCGGCTTTTCGCACATCGACGCGGACGAGCAGGGCGTCGACGTGCTCGGCCGCGTCGTCATCAACCGCGTGCTCGGCGACGTGCTCACCGTCGCGCTCGCCGCCGTTCCGAACGTCACCGGCTTCTGCCCGGCGCGCGTCACGGCCGTGCACGCCGAACCCGGCGGCGTCACGGTGCGCATCGAGACGGGCGAGGGCGGTGCAGACGAAGTCAGGACGCACCTGCTCGTCGCGGCGGACGGTGCACACTCGAGCGTCCGCGACCTGCTCGGGATTCCGGCGGAACACCGCGCCTACGCCCAGCAGGCCGTCGTCGGCAATCTCGAGACCGCGGTGCCGATCCGCGACACGGCTTACGAACGCTTCACCCGGGCCGGCCCGCTCGCCCTGCTGCCGGTGCCGGGCGGACGCGCCGCATTCGTATGGACCGTCGCCGATGCAGACGCCGCCAGGGTCCTCGCGCTCGACGACGCCGCGTTCGCGGCGGAGCTCAATGCTGCGTTCGGCATGCGGCTCGGGAGATTCGATCGCATCGGCCGGCGCGCGGGGTATGCGCTGTCGCTCAACCGGGCCCGGCGCGTGACGGCGACGCGCAGCGTGCTCATCGGCAACGCGGCGCACGGGCTGCACCCGGTCGCGGCACAGGGCTTCAACCTCGGATTGCGCGACGTCGCCGCGCTGGCGGATTGCGTCGCGGACGCGCTCGCAGCCGGCGGCGATACCGCCGCGTCGGGCGACGCACGGGTCCTCGATCGCTATGCCGCATGGCGGCGCGCCGACCAGCGCAAGCTCGTGGCGTTTACCGACGGCCTGGTGCGCCTGTTCGGCTCGGACCGCGCGCCCGTCAGGGCGGTACGTGATCTCGGCATGCTCGCGTTCGACCTGGTGCCGGGCGTACGGCGCGAATTCGCGCGGCACACGATGGGACTCGCAGGGCACCTGCCACGGCTGGCGCGGGGAGTACCCTTGAGGTGAAACGGCGCGTGGACGTGCTCGTCGCCGGCGCAGGCATCAGCGGACTTGCAGCCGCGCTCATGCTCGCGAACACGCGGCACGGCGGCCGTCTTCGCGTAACGCTGGCCGATGCGGGCGAGCCGCCGGCCGCAGAGGCGAACGAGCCCGTCGACCTGCGCGTCTCGGCCATCGCCGCCGGCTCGGCCGCGATCCTCGTCGATGCCGGCGCCTGGCAGCACCTCGAGCCCGGGCGATGCGGGGCTTTCGATCGCATGCGCGTCTGGGACGCCGCCGCCAACCCGGACGGTCCGGCCACGCTCAGGTTCGACGCCGCCGAGTTCGGCGTGCCGCACCTCGGCTGGATCGTAGAGAACCGCCTGGTACGGCACGCGCTCGTCAGGGCGCTCGCGTCGCGCGACGTGACACTGCGCTTCGGTACGAGCATTGCCACCGTCGATTTCACCGCGGATTCGCCGGTCGTCACCTTCGCCGGCGGCGAGGCCGCAAGCTGCGACCTGCTCGTTCTGGCCGACGGCGGCGAATCGCGGCTCAGGACCGCGGCGGGCATCGACGTCGATGAGTGGGACTACGGGCAGGCGGCGTTCGTGGCCCACTTCGAAACGACGCGCCCGCACGGGCATACCGCCTGGCAGCGTTTCCTGCCGGACGGGCCGCTCGGACTGCTGCCCCTGGCCGACGGCCGTGTATCCGTGGTGTGGTCGACGACGCCGGCCCACGCGGCCGGGTTGCAGGCATGCTCCGACGATGCGCTCGGGGCGGCACTCACCGAAGCGTCGGACGGCATCCTCGGCGAGTTCCGCGCCGGGGGCCCGCGCGGGTCTTTCCGGCTCGTCGCGCGGCACGCACGGCAGTATGTCGGCCGGGGCTTCGCGCTCGTCGGCGATGCGGCGCATGCCGTCCATCCGCTGGCGGGCCAGGGCGCCAACCTCGGCATCGCCGATGCCGCGACGCTCGCCGGCGTGGTAGAGGCGGCACTCGCCCGGCGCGAATGGCCGGGCGACCGGCCGGTCCTGCGTCGTTACGAGCGCGCGCGCCGGGGCGAGAATGCCGCCATGCTCCGCTTCGTGACTGGCCTCAACGGGCTGTTTGCCTCAGACTCCGCCCTGCTCGGCGAATTGCGTCGGACGGGGATGGCGCTGTTCAATCTGAGCGGGCCGATTCGTGCAACAATGGCCGGGGTCGCACTCGGCCGTGCTGCAGGACGGCCGTTTCCCTAGAGAGACTTGTGCAGAGTCTCCCTGGCTAGCCGCTCCGCGGGTATTCATGAAGCAAAAATACGTATACGTGCTGGCTGCCGTATTGACCCTTGTCGGTCTCGCGCTCTTCGCCTACAAGTGGCGCGTACTCGGCTTTCCGCTGACCGAGAATCGCGAACTGTCCGTGTGGACGATCGAGGCGGCCGTGCATTTCGACTCCGGCCCGGGCTCGATCAAGGTCAACCTGCTCGTGCCGACGCTCACGCCGAATTTCCGCGTGCTGAACGAAAACCCCGTCTCCCGGGAATACGGTTTCAACCTGAATTACGGCACGAGCGGGCGCGAGGCGCAGTGGGCCGTGCGCCGCGCGGACGGGGCGCAGTCGCTGTACTACCGCGTCTCAGTGCACGCGGACCCGAGCGCCGAACAGGAGGACACGACGCCGCCGTTCCCGCCTCCGCCGGTGATCGACGAGCCGTTCAAGACCGCCGTCGAAGTGCTGGTGCGTGACGTGCGCGAGCAGTCAGCCGACACGACGTCCTTCACGACCGAGCTCCTGCACCGTCTGAACGACCGCTCGCCGGACGCGAACGTGCAGCTCCTGCTGTCGCACGTGAACACGCCGACACAGTTCGTGGATACGGCGACGACGTTGCTCGCGGCTGCGCGCATCCCGGCGCGCATGGTGCACGGCTTTCCGCTCGACGGGCGGCAGCGCACCGCGGAGCCCGTCATCTGGCTCGAGGTGCACGACGGCGACCAGTGGCGCTACTACGACCCGCAGACCGGGAACGAAAGCCTTCCCGAACACTTCTTCATCTGGTGGCGCGGCAACGAACCGCTCGTCAGCGTCGAGGGCGGCAGCAACGTGCGCGTCGACTTCGCCGTCCAGCGTAACCAGGTGGATGCGATCGCGATCGCCGAGACGCATGCGTCACAGGACGACATCCGCATCATCGACTTCTCGCTCTACAGCCTGCCGATCCAGACTCAGGCCGTCTACGGCGTACTGCTCATGATCCCGATCGGCGCGCTGATCATGGTGTTCATGCGCAACTTCGTCGGCATCGACGCGTTCGGCACGTTCATGCCGGTACTGATCGCGCTGGCCTTCCGGGAAACCCGCCTGCTGTCGGGCATCATGTTGTTCACGCTGCTCGTCGCGCTCGGCCTGTCGATCCGGTTCCTGCTGGAGCGCCTAAGGCTGCTGCTCGTCCCCCGGCTCGCCTCCGTGCTGATCGTCGTCGTACTGCTCATGATGCTCATCAGCCTCCTGTCCCATCGGCTCGGCATGGATACGGGCCTGTCGGTCGCCTTGTTCCCGATGGTCATCATCGCCATGACGATCGAGCGCATGTCGGTAGTGTGGGAGGAACGCGGTCCCGTGGACGCGCTCCGCGCGGCATTCGGCAGCCTGGTGGTCGCGGTGCTGTCCTATATAGGCATGGGGCTGCCCTGGCTCGAACACCTGATCTTCACGTTTCCGGAGCTGCTGCTCATCGTGCTGGCACTCGTCATGCTGGCCGGGCGCTACACCGGTTACCGACTGCTGGAGCTCACCCGCTTCAAGGTTCTGGCGAGCCAGTAAATGAACCCGTTCACGATCGCGAAGAGGCTGCGTGAGGCCGGCGTGCTGGGTCTGAACCAGCGCAACAGCGAGTTCATCATGGAGCTCAACCCGCGCAAGTTCTACCCGCGGGTGGACGACAAGGTCCTGACCAAGCAGCTGGCGATGGCCGCCGGCATGGCCGTGCCGGAACTCTACGGCGTCATCCGCAACCAGGCCCAGGTACGCGATTTCGGGGCCATCACCGACGGCCGCGAAAGCTTCGTCGTGAAGCCGGCGCAGGGCAGCGGCGGCGACGGCATCATCGTGATCACCGGCAGGAGCAGGCGCAAGCCGAACAATTTCAGGATGGCGAGCGGTTTGCTGATCGAGCGCGACGAGATCGAGCACCACATTTCCAACATCGTCGGCGGCCAGTACAGCCTGAGCGGCAACCCGGATACCGCGCTCATCGAGTACTGCGTCAAGTTCGATCTCGTGTTCGACGAGGTGAGCTACCAGGGCGTACCGGACATCCGCGTCATCGTATTCCGGGGCTATCCCGTCATGGCGATGGTCCGCCTGCCGACGCGCGCCTCCGACGGCAAGGCGAACCTGCACCAGGGCGCGGTCGGCGCCGGGGTCGACATGCACACGGGCGCGACCCTCGCGGGCGTGCACCACAACGAACGCGTCGACGAGCATCCCGACACGGGTGCGCTCATCGCCGGTCTCGTCATTCCGCACTGGGACTTCATCCTCGAATCCGCGGCCCGCTGTTACGAGGTGACGGAGCTCGGTTACCTCGGCGTCGACATGGTCATCGACCGCAACCTGGGCCCGCTGATCCTCGAGATGAATGCGCGCCCCGGGCTCAACATCCAGATCGCCAACGCGGCGGGCCTGCTCGGCCGCGTGCGGCGGATCGAAGCGATCTATGCGGCGGCCGATTCGCCGGCAGAGCGCGCCGCGATTGCCAAACGGGAGTTTCCCGCCGTTCTGCCGGCGCCCGCCGAACGGCCGGCACCGCTGCCCGCGTGAGGCGCTGCAGAGCGCGCTGCCGCACCGCGTCCGCCGGCCCGCGGCTGGCATGGCGGGAAGGCATTGGCTATCATGCGCACACTAATCGACAGGCTGCACAGAAGAGACCCCGGCCAGCACGGGGCGCCGAAGGCGCAACTCGCCCGGAAACGCTCAGGCAAACGGACTGTGCACGCTGATTAGCTCTGGAGAGTGGCCAAAGTTGAGCGGCCCGCCGAAGGAGTAAGTGCCGGACGTGCGTTGTGCGCCAGCATTGATCTCTCAGGTACAAGAGACAGAGGGGCGGCGCGCAGGCTAGATACGCAGGACCGGCCTGCTTCCCCGACTCCGGAGCACGAATGGGACTCAAGACCCCCCTGTACGACAAGCATCTTGCCGCCGGCGCCCGGATGGTCGATTTCGGGGGCTGGACCATGCCGGTCAGCTACGGCTCGCAGAAGGAGGAGCACCATGCCGTTCGGCGGCACGCGGGCATGTTCGACGTCTCCCACATGACCGTGATCGACCTGAGCGGAAGCGGCAGCCAGGACTTCCTACGCCGCCTTCTGGCGAACGACGTGGCGCGGCTTGCCGGCCATGGCAAGGCGCAGTACGCCTGCATGCTGAATCCCGAAGGCGGCGTGATCGACGACCTCATCGTTTATTACTTCGACGTGTCGAACTACCGCATGGTGGTCAACGCCGCGACCCGCGACAAGGACATGGCCTGGATCCGCGAGCAGGCGCGGGCCTTCGACGTGCGCGTCAACGAACGCACCGAACTCGCGATGCTCGCCGTGCAGGGGCCGGCGGCCCGGGAACTCGCGGCGCCCGTGATCGAGGCTCTGTGGCGCGACGCCGCACTCGCCCTGCCGCCCTTCACCGCGATGTACGCTGGCGAGTCGTTCGTCGCCCGCACCGGCTACACCGGCGAAGACGGGTTCGAAATCGTGATGCCGGCCGACCAGGCCGTGGCCGCCTGGGACCGGCTGGCCGGGGCCGGCGTCGTACCCTGCGGCCTCGGTGCGCGCGACACGCTGCGCCTCGAAGCCGCCATGAACCTGTACGGCAACGACATGGACGAGACGACGACGCCGCTCGAGTGCGGACTCGGCTGGACGGTCGCCTGGGACCCGCCGGAGCGTGACTTCATCGGGCGGGCCGCACTCGAGGCACAGCGGGCGGGCCCGCCGACACGCCGCTTCGCCGGGCTGCTGCTGGAGGGCAGGGGCGTCTTGCGTGCGCACCAGCGTGTGCAGGTCGACGGCGGCGGCGAGGGCGAAATAACGTCCGGAGGCTATGCGCCGACGCTCGGCCGGTCCATCGCGCTCGCGCGGCTGCCCGCGGGTGACCAGGAACGCGCGCGCGTCGACATCCGCGGCAAACTCGAGGACGTACGCATCGTGTCGTTGCCCTTCGTGCGCCACGGCAAGGTGCGTATCGAACTCCACTGACAGTACTACCGCACATTTTTTTCGAGAAGGACACGACCATGACCGAATTGCCGGGTGACCTGTTGTACACGAACGAACACGAATGGCTGCGGCGCGAAGACGACGGCAGCGTGACGGTCGGCATCACCGACCATGCCCAGGGTGCGCTCGGCGACCTCGTGTACGTCGAATTGCCGGAGGTCGGCCAGGAACTCGAGGCGGAGGGCGAAATGGCCGTGGTAGAGTCGGTGAAGGCGGCCTCGGACGTCTATGCCCCCATCAGCGGCACCGTGATCGCCGTCAACGACGTGCTCGCCGACGACCCGGAGAAGATCAACGCCGACCCTTACGGCGACGGCTGGATCGTCCGTATCACGCCGGAAGGGGATTTCGACGACGGCGACCTGCTCTCGCCGGACGAGTACCAGGCGGTCCTGGACGAGCTCGATAGCTGAGTCCGCACCGACCGGGAGCCGCCATGCCATTCATACCGCACACGCGGAAGGACACCGAGGAAATGCTCGCCGTCATCGGCGCGCCGTCCATCGAAGCCCTGTTCGACGAAATCCCCGCGGAGCTACGGATCCGGTCGCTCGACGGCGTGCCCGACGCGCTTTCCGAGATGCAGGTCGCCCGCCTCATGCGCGCCCGCGCGGCCCGCGACGGCGCGCCCTTGAACTTCATCGGCGCGGGCGCCTACGAGCACCACATCCCGGCGGCGGTCTGGGACATCGCCACGCGCGGCGAATACTACAGCGCCTATACACCCTACCAGGCGGAGGCGAGCCAGGGCACGCTGCAGACGATCTACGAGTACCAGAGCATGATCACGGCGCTGACCGCGCTCGACGTCAGCAACGCCTCGCTCTACGACGGAGCATCGGCGCTCGCGGAAGCGGCGCTCATGGCCGTGCGCAGCAATCGCAAGGCGCGGTCGGGGCTCGTGCTCCTCGCGCCCGGCGTCAACCCGGTGTATGCGAAAGTGGCACAGGCGATCGCCGGCAGCCAGGGCCTTTCCTTCGAATGGCTGCCCGCCGATGCCGCGACCGGCAACGCCGACGACGCGCACCTGCCGGCGAACGCGTCGCCCGTCGCCGTGGTCATCCAGCAGCCGACGTTCCCGGGGACGCTCGAAGACGTGGACCGCCTGACCGACTGGGCGGCGGCGCAGGGCGCCTTCTCGATCGCGGTCGTGAACCCGACCTCGCTCGCTTTGCTCAAGGCCCCGGGACACTGGGGCAGCGCGGGCGTCGACATTGCCTGCGGCGAAGGCCAGCCACTCGGCGTGCCACTGTCCTCCGGTGGCCCGTATTTCGGCTTCATGACCTGTAAGGGACAGCACGTCCGGCAGATGCCGGGCCGCATCGTCGGGCGCACGACGGATCTCGACGGGCAGCCGGGCTTTACGCTGACGCTGCAGGCGCGCGAGCAGCATATCCGGCGTTCGAAGGCGACCTCCAATATCTGCACGAACCAGGGATTGATGGTGACGGCGGCGACGATCTACATGTCCCTGCTCGGCTTCGACGGCCTCGGCGAGGTCGCGGTACGGTCGCATAGGAACACGGCACGGCTCGCGGACGAACTCTGCGCCATCGCCGGCGTCGAGCGGCTGTTCGAGGGGCCGTTCTTCCACGAGGTCGCCTTGAGGCTCGACCGCCCGGTGGCCCCGGTTCTCGCGGCGCTGGCCGCGCAGGACATCCTGGGCGGCCTCGACCTGTCGGCCGCGGGCCGCGGGTTCGGCGACGCGTTGCTCGTCTGCGCAACGGAAACGAAGACCGACGAGGACCTGGCGCAGTACGTCACGGCGATGCGCGAGATACTCGCCGCGCCCGCTGCCGGCGCCTGACGCGGTGGTGGCGCGCTTCACTTTCGAAAGCGGCCGGTACCGCACGAGCGGCGAGCTGCCGACCGTGGGCAGCCGTGCGCCCGACATCGGCCTCGTCAATACCCGCCTGCAGGACGTCTCCCTGGCCGCCTGGAGGGGCAAGCGCAAGATATTGAACGTCGTCACGAGCATCGACCTCGCGCCCTGCGCGCGTTCCGTTGCCGGCTTCGAGCGGCACGGCGCCGACATCGGGGAACTGGCGCTGCTTACGATCTCCTGCGACCTGCCGTTCGCACACGCGCGGTTCGCCGATCAGAACGGCCTGACACGAGTGACCGGGCTGTCGTCGATCCGCCACACGGGTTTCGGCGACTACTACGGCGTGCAGATCACCGAAGGGCCGCTGGCCGGGTTGTTCGCCTGCGCAGTCGTCGTGATCGACGAGAACGACACCGTCGTGCACACGGAGCAGATCGAGGACGTCGGGACCGAGCCGGATTACGTCGCGGCGTTTCGCGCGCTCGGAATCGACATCGAGGCGTAGCGCCGGCGCGAGAGCGAACCAGGAACTGAAGTGCCCGATGGCAGGGCGGCAAAGGCGGTTGAACCAGCATGAACAGGATTCCCGACAAGCTCATCTTCGAAAAGTCGCGCGGCGGCCGGCGCGCATTCGCACAGGCGCCGGGCCAGTCCCCGGACACGGACATCGCCATACCCGAGGCGCTGCGGCGCCGGGACCGGCCGCAGCTGCCGGAGGCCTCGGAGCTGCAGACCGTGCGCCACTTCACGCGCCTGTCACAGAAGAATTTCTCCATCGATACGCAGTTCTATCCGCTGGGTTCGTGCACGATGAAGTACAACCCGCGGGCCTGCAACGCACTCGCGCTGCTGCCGGGCTTCGCGGGGCGCCACCCGCTCGGCCCGGTGAGCCACGGCCAGGGCTTTCTCACCTGCATGTACGAGCTGCAGGAAATGCTCAAGGCCGTCACGGGCATGAAGGGCGTGTCGCTCACGCCGATGGCGGGCGCCCAGGGCGAACTGGCGGGCGTTGCCATGATCCGTGCCTACCACGTCGCCCGCGGCGATCACGAGCGCCGCGAAATCATCGTTCCGGATGCGGCGCACGGCACGAACCCGGCCACCGCGACCATGTGCGGCTGTGTCGTAAGGGAGATCCCGACCGGCCGCGATGGCGACATCGACATCGACGCGCTCGACGCGGTGCTCGGGCCGAAGACGGCGGGCATCATGCTGACCAACCCATCCACGCTCGGTGTCTTCGAGCGCCGCATCGCGGAAGTTGCGAAGCGGGTGCACGCTGCCGGCGGGCTTCTCTACTACGACGGCGCGAACCTGAACGCGATCCTCGGCAAGGTGCGGCCCGGCGACATGGGATTCGACGTCATCCACATGAACCTGCACAAGACGTTCTCGACGCCGCACGGCGGCGGCGGGCCCGGCTCCGGGGCGGTGGGTGTGAACAGCCGGCTGTTGTCGTTCCTGCCGATCCCGGTGGTGGGGCGGGAGGAGACGGACGCCGGGCCGCGTTACGGCTGGCTCGCCGAGGACGACCTGCCGCAGAGCATCGGGCGACTGTCCGGCTTCATGGGCAACGCCGGCGTGCTGCTGCGCGCGTACGTCTACATGCGCATGCTGGGCCACGACGGCATGCGCCGGGTCGCGGAGTTCGCGACGCTGAATGCGAACTACCTGATGGCGCGGCTGGCTCGACAAGGCTTCACGCTGGCCTTCCCGGAGCGGCGCGCGAGCCACGA
>DASUOE010000038.1:0-5352 GCA_036276805.1 Woeseiaceae bacterium
GCGCGCGCCACGGCTCGCTGGCGTCGAGGCCGCCCTCGATCTCATGACGAGCGGCGCGCCGATCTCCGCCGATATGGCGCAAGCCGCGGGCCTCGTCGACGAAATCGCGGACGGCGATCTCGACAGCGCGGCGCTCGCCTACGCGAAACGCCTCGTCGCCGCGGGCGCCGGCTGCCGCCGGACCCGCGACATCGCGGTGCCGACACCGGCCCCCGGCGTCTTTGACCGCTACCGGAAGAACCTCGCCAGCCGCGCGCGCGGCCTGGTTGCGCCGCAGAAGATCGTGGACTGCGTCGAGGCGGCGACCGAGCGTTCATTCGAGGAGGGCCTCGCGATCGAACGCAAAGCGTTTCTGGCGTGCATGGCGAGCCCGCAATCGGCGGGCCTCCGGCACCTGTTCTTCGCGGAGCGCGAAGCGGCGCGGGTCGTCGGGCTTCCGCAAGGGACACCGGAGCGCGAGGTACGCAACGTCGGTGTCATCGGCGCCGGCACCATGGGCAGTGGCATCGCAATGAACTTCGCCAGCGCGGGCTTCGACGTGCTGCTTCTCGAGCGGGATGACGACGCGCTTTCCCGCGGCCTCGGGACTATCGCCCGCAACTACGCCGAGGGCGTGCGCCGCGGCAAGACCGACGAGGCAGATGCCGCATGCAGCCGCGAGCGCATCAAAGGCACGACGAGCTACGAAGACCTCGCGGACGCCGACCTCATCATCGAGGCCGTTTACGAAAGCCTCGCACTGAAGCAGGACGTCTTCGCGTTGCTGGACAGCGTGGCCAGGAAAGGCGCAATTCTCGCGACCAACACCTCGTACCAGGACGTGAACGAGATCGCCGCCGTCACGCGACGGGCCGAAGACGTGCTGGGCCTGCATTTTTTCAGTCCGGCACACATCATGAAGCTGCTCGAGGTAGTGCGCGCGGACAAGACCAGCAACGAGGTACTCGCCACCTGCCTCTCGATCGCGAAGAAGATCCGCAAGGTGCCGGTCGTCGCAGGAGTCTGCTACGGCTTCATCGGCAACCGGATGCTGCAGCACTACGGCCGCGAAGCGCAGCTCTGCCTGATCGAAGGCGCGACGCCCGACAGCATCGACGCCGCCATGGAGGAGTGGGGGATGGCGATGGGCCCGATGCGCGTATTCGACCTGGCCGGACTCGATGTAGGTTACAAGGCGCGACAGGGCCTGGCACCGGCGGCACGGGGCGAGCCGCGCACCTTCCGCATCGCCGATGCGCTAGTCGAGGCGGGACGCCTGGGTCAGAAATCGGGTGCCGGCTTCTATCGCTACGACCCCGAAACTCGCGCGCGCAGTGTCGATGAGGGCGTCCGTGCAATCATCGAGCACGCATCGGCAGCCGAGGGCGTCGATCGCCGGACGATCGACGCCGGGGAGATCGTCGACCGGCTGGTGTACGCGCTGATCAACGAGGGGTTTCGCATCGTCGAGGAGGGTATCGCGCAGCGCCCGGGTGACATCGACGTCGTCTACGTGTACGGCTACGGCTTTCCCGCATGGCGCGGCGGGCCGATGTTCCATGCCGATACCGTCGGACTCGAGCGGGTCCACGCACGCATAATGGAGTTCCGCGAGCGCTTCGGCGCCCGCTACTGGACCCCGGCGCCCCTGCTCGAGACGCTGGTCCGCGAGGGCCGGACGCTTGCCGACTGGCAGCCGCGGCCGGTTACCGGGCACCGTTAGCACTCGGACCGGGTTGCTGCCAAAAAAGGCCGCCGTTACAAATGCTTGCAACGTGAACTTGATCACGGGTCTAGGCTTGTGTATCAGTTATACGTAGACGTGAGCGAAGGAGGTGGCCCATGCAGGGATCCGGCATCGTCGGTCAGCGACAGGCTCAAGTACAGCCGGTCGAGAGCCTCGCGGATTTCTTCCGGACATCCATCGGCGCGGCGATCGCCCGCCAGCGCGTGGCTGTCGACCCTCAGGCGGCACATTACGTCGTCAACCTGATGACGCTGTTTGCGCGCTCCGATGCTCTCTACGAATTCAACGGCGGGTCCTACGGGCTGCGGCCGCTTGCCCTGATGCTCGCAGATGCCGCCGACGCCGATACGCCGGAAGAGCGCAATTACCGCCTGCAGCGGATTGGCGACGTCGCATTGTTCGTCTCCGGTTTCTTCGCCGACAGCCTGAGGACCGCGGCGGTGGACTTGGACTATTACATCCGCATGGGCGGCAGCGCGTACGGGTCGCTGTCGGACGAAGTGCGTGGCTCCGCGCGGCGGCGCGCGTTCGCCGGCGTGTTCCGCGAACTCGCCCGCAAGTTCGCGGTCCTGGTCGACGTGCTCCACGATGTGCGGGATGGCGCGGGATCCGACATCGATCTCCTGCGGACCTACGAAATCTGGCTGAAGACGGGCAGCCGCCGCGCCGCAAGGCTCCTGCGCGAACGCGACGTCATCCCGTTCCGCACCGGCGGCGGATTGCGCGAGCACTGACATGCTGGCGCAGCTGCAACGGCAGCTCAACGAGATCTATCGCGTCGGTTCCGTGTACGACGTCCGCGATTTCCTCATCACGGACCCCGAGACCGCGCGCCGCTACGGGCAGGCATCGATCCGTCCGGACACGGAGGAGGCGCTCCTGCTGGCGCCGGACAATGACGAACTCGCGGTTTCGCTGTACCTCGACGCGGAGCTCCTGGCGCGGCTGGAAGCGAGTGACCCGTTGACGCGGCTCAGGCACGGCGCGCTGGACGACCTCTGGAAGGTCGTGGAGGGCATCAGTCACTTCAACTATGTCGCCTGGAAAGCCTCCCAGGACCGCGAAGTGTCGCTGCTCGAGCTCGAGCTGCAGGCGGAAATCGACAAGTTCGTGAGCACGGCGCGGCTCGCCACCGACCAGGGCGATGCGGGACTCGCGCGGAACCTGCATCGCTGGCTGTTCGAGGACGTACGTTTCCGGGCCCACTTGAAGCCTGCGGAGCACGACCGCTACCGTTCGGCCAACGACTATGCCGCACGCTATTGCCGCGGCCTCTCGGCCGCTGTGGGCGAACCGGACAACGTGCTGCTCGCCGAGTTACGGCGCTTCTACCGCCTGCCGATGACGGAAAAAATCAGCCATATCCACTCGCGCGCCTGGTGAGCCGGCCAGGGAGACTCTGCACAAGTCCCGTCGCATACGTTGAGCAGAGTCCTAGGCTTTGCTGCGCGCCTCGTCGAGAGCGTCGACCAGCAGCTTTGCCCACTTGTTCAGGATGCGGTTCGCCTCCGCGCGGTTCGTCACCCGGTTCGTGTACTGGAACTGCGACCTGTCGATTGCCTGTTCGCGGTCGGCGACCTCGCCGATCTTGTCGCCGGTCGCGCTGTCGTAAAGCTCCATGTAGAGCGTCATCTCCCCTGCCTCCGTTGTGAACGTGCGGACGTTCGTGGAGGTATCGAGGTCGGGCGCGTTGACGTCGAGGTCGGTGATCGCCGGCCGGAGCAGGAGGACGCTTTCGCCCGGCTCGTCCACCACCTTGTAGCCGCCGGCCTCCAGGGTCTTGGTGAACTGCTCCCGGAACGCTTCGGCGAGGCCCGCCTTGATCCGGTCCATGTCCTCCTGGCTCACCCGCAGCGACAGGTCCGTGCGATCGGCGTTGTAGTCGCGCATCCAGTTCTTGCGAAACGCAACCGGGGTGTCGAGGATCATCACGGCGTCGTAGCCTGCGAGCGATGCCCCGTCCGCCCAGTAGACGGCGTCGACTTTGTCGCTGGCGACACGCTTCAGTCCGTCGGTCGTCGTTGCCGGCAGGTCGTCGGCGGAGTTCGTTGCGCAGCCCGCGGCCAGGATGCCGGTCAGAAGGAGCAGGATGGCAACGGCTGATATTTTTTGCATTGGTCGTGATCTCCGAGGTCAATTTAGCGCGGCGTACGTTGCGGCGTCGGCCCGCAAGGTCTGGCCGCATGCATTCCCATGCGGTACATTGGCTTCTCGCACGGCGGCACGCCGGCGAAATTGTTTCCCAAATTGTTCCCATGGGCGGTCTGAGCCGCCCGAACCGACCGACAGGTGAGGATTATGCAGCAAGCGAATGAGGCGAATCGACAGGGCGCTGGCCTGTTCCGGCAATGTGTGTTCCAGGCCGTGGTCGCGGGCCTGCTGAGCCTCGGCTTCGTGCAGGCAGCCGGCGCGGGCGTCGTCACGACATACGAGGCCGCGTCGCAGGAACTGCGCCAGGGGCAGATCGCGGACCTCGAGCGACTGCTCGCACGAGCGGACGTGGCCGCCGAGCTCGAACGCTTCGGCGTGTCCTCATCCGACGTGATGGCCCGTGTCGATCACCTGACGGACGCCGAAGTGGCGGAACTCAAGGGCACGATCGACCAGCAGGTCGCCGGTGGCGACGCGATCGCGGTCATCGGCGTCGTGTTCCTGGTACTGCTGATCCTCGAGTTGGTCGGCGTGACCGACATCTTCAAGTCGCTCTAGCGCCGGCGGGCACGTACAGGCGCCGCGCGGCAGGCGGGACGTGCGCGCCCCGACGGCCGTCGCACGGGGGCATGCGGTGGCGATGGCCATGGTAGCTACCGCCGGCCTCGCCGCCTGTGCCGGTTACCCCGAAGCCGAATTCCGCCATGACGCGGTCCCGCAGGCCGTCGAGGAAACGCCGTTTCACCCGCAATCGAGGTACCAGTGCGGCCCCGCGGCGCTGCTGACGCTGCTCGACCACAGCGGCGTTGACACGTCCATGGCGTCCATGGTCGACCGGGTCTACCTGCCCGGCCGGGAGGGCAGCCTGCAGGCGGAGCTGGTAGCTGCGACCCGCGCCGAGGGGCGGTTGCCGTACCGGATCGATCCCGACCTCGACGCCGTCGCGGCGGAGCTGGGAGAGGGCCGCCCCGTGCTGGTACTCCAGAATCTCGGCGTCGGCTGGGCGCCGCGCTGGCACTATGCCGTCGTGTACGCGACCGACCCGGCGGCCGGCGTCGTACGGCTGCGTTCGGGGACCGACCCGGAGCGCACAACCCGGGTAGCGGTGTTCCTCCGGACCTGGGCCAGGAGCGGTTTCTGGGGGATGGTGGTGTTGAAGCCGGGCGAACTGCCGGCGCAACCGGACCCCGCGCGCTACGTCGAGGCGGTGGCGGCCCTCGAGGCCGCCGGGCAGGCCGCGCTGGCGCTCCCGTACTGGCGGGCGGCGCGGGCGCGCTGGCCGGAGGCGCGCATGCCGCTGTTCGCGCTCGGGAATGCCGCGCTGGCAGCCGGTCGTCCGCACGAAGCTGCAAGCATTTACCGGGAACTGCTGGCGCGCCATCCCGGCGACGCCGCGGCTCGCAACAACTTCGCACATGCCCTGGCGGCCTCCGGGCAGCTCGGCGCCGCGCTCGCCGAACTCGAAACGGCTCTCG
>DASUOE010000039.1:0-13117 GCA_036276805.1 Woeseiaceae bacterium
ATGCGGCGCGGCTGACACTCGTCGACGGCAGCGAGGCGGACTGGCTCGAAAGTTGCGGCGGCGCGTCGAAAAACGGCGGATACTCTTGACGCCGTGCCCAAACCGGCGAATAGTTGGCGCGGGTCTGTCGCTATTTTGCAACGGCACGGACGGGGGGTTGGATCCATGAGCGATGTTGGGGGGTTCGGCCCGCGGGGACCTGCCGAACCCGGTCTTCGCTAACAGCCCACGAACACTATTAAAGAGGAGACGACGCGTGAAGGAAATCATGAACAGGGGGAAGGGGCGGTGGCTGCCCCTGGCGCTGGCCGTATCCGTTGCGCTATCGCAACAGGCGGTCGCCCAGGAGGACGAGGAGTCCATCGAGGAAATCATTACGACCGGCACGCGCACCAAGGCGCGCTCGGTCGAAGACTCGCCGGCGCCCGTGGACGTGCTGCCGGCCGAGTATTTCGCGAACCAGGGCGATACGGATCTGCAGAATCTCGTACGCAACATCGTTCCGTCGTACAACGTCAACATGCAGCCGATCAGCGACGCGGCGACGGTCGTCAGGCCGGCAAACCTGCGCGGCCTGGCACCCGACCACACGCTGGTGCTCATCAACGGCAAGCGCCGGCACCGCGCGGCGGTCATCTACTGGCTCGGCAACGGCGTGGCCAACGGCGCGCAGGGGCCGGATATCTCCGCGATACCTTCCATTGCGCTCGAGCGCGTCGAGGTATTGCGCGACGGCGCGGCGGCGCAGTACGGCTCGGATGCCATCGCGGGCGTCATGAACTTCATCCTGAAGGAGAACACCGAGGGTCTCGAGGTCGAGGCGAAGTGGGGCGAGTACCAGGAAGGCGACGGCGACACTTATATGGTTGCCGCCAACCTCGGCCTGCCGCTGACCGATGCCGGTTTCGCGAACTTCAGTTTCGAGTACGGCGAGTCCGACCCGACCAGCCGCTCCGTGCAGCGCTCCGATGCGCAGGCGCTGATCGACGCTGGCAACACCGCTGTTCTCAATCCGGCGCAGGTCTGGGGCTCGCCGCAGGTCGACGACGACGTCAAGTTCTGGGGCAACGTCGGCCTGGACCTCGGCGACGGCGGCGAAGCCTATGCCTTCGGCAACTACTCGACGAAGACGGTGACCGGCGGCTTCTACTTCCGCAACCCGAACTCGCGTGCCGGTGTGTTCAGCGCGGACGGCGGCGCGACGCTGCTGATCGGCGATATGCTCGACGCACAGGACGGCGTCCTCGACGGTTCGGCGAACTGCCCGGTCGTGTCTATCACGAACGATGTGCCCGACCCGGTCGCACTCGCGGCCGTGTTCGCGGACGACAACTGCTTCTCTTTCCAGGAAGTATTGCCGGGCGGCTTCACCCCGAGCTTCGGCGGCGAAGTCAGCGACCAGTCGCTGCGCGCGGGCGTCCGCGGCGACTTTGACAACGGCGTCACCTGGGACCTGAGTGCCGGCGTCGGCCGTAACGAGGTCGACTTCTTCATCAACAACACGGTCAACGCGTCACTCGGCCCGGCGTCGCCGCTCAATTTCAATCCGGGCGCCTACACCCAGCTCGAGCAGATGGTGAACGCCGACTTCGGCTACGAGTTCACGAACGACCTGTTCCTGGGCTTCGGCGCGGAATACCGTGTCGAGGAATTCGAGGTGACGGTCGGCCAGGAGGAGTCTTTCGACGTCGGTCCGCTCGCCGACCAGGGCTTCAGTGCGGCGTCGAACGGGTTCCCCGGCTTCTCGAACCTTGCCGGCGGCAAGTTCGACCGCGCGAACCGCGCGGTCTACGTCGACGCCGAATGGGAGCTGCTCGACAACCTGCTGGTAGGCGCCGCTGTTCGCTATGAGGACTTCGACGACTTCGGCACGACGACCAACGGCAAGCTTGCCGCGAACTGGCGCTTCACGGAGAACTTCGGCGTGCGCGGCACGGTCAGCACCGGCTTCAAGGCGCCGACACCCGGCCAGTCGAATGCGTTCAACGTCTCGACCGAATTCGACCTGGTGAACCAGGAACTGGTGAACAACGGCACGATCCCGTCAACGTTCCCGGTCGCACAGCTGCGCGGCGGCCAGCCGCTCGAGCCCGAGGAGTCGACCAACTTCACGCTGGGTACGTTCTTCACCGTCGGCAACCTCGACGTGACGGTCGACTACTTCCGCATCGACGTCGACGACCGCCTGAACCTGTCGCAGGAGTTCCAGCTGACGGAACAGGAGATCGAGGACCTCATCGATGCGGGCGTGACCTCGGCGGCGAGCCTTTCGAACTTCCGGTTCTTCACGAACGATTTCAACACGCAGACGGAAGGCTTCGACATCGTCGCAACTTACCCGCTCGAGTGGGCCAACTCGAACACCGACCTGAGCCTTGCGTTCAACAACACCACCACGGACGTCACGGACTTCAACCCGGACACGGTGAACGACACGCGCATCCTGCAGATCGAAAGCGGCCTGCCGGAGACGCGCTGGAACGTCTCGGCGAATCACTTCTGGAACAACTGGCGCTTCCTCGGCCGGGTCAGTTTCTACGACGACTGGTACGATTCCGAGGACACGATGTTCTACGACGGCGATTACATCCTCGACCTCGAGGCAGCGTACAGCTGGACGGACAGCATCACCGTGATCGTCGGTGCGATGAACGCGCTGGACACCACGCCGGACGAGAACCCGAACGCGGCCGCCGGCGTCGGCAACCAGTACAGCCAGTACACGCCGTGGGGATTCAACGGCGGGTTCTGGTACCTGCGGCTCAAGTACGAAATGTAATCCCACGACGCGGACACGGATCGCCGCTCGCAAAGGCCCCGCCCCTCAGGCGGGGCCTTTTTGTTGGAGCGGCGGTTACGCCACGAATCGTTTGCGCTCCGGCCGTGACGATAACGCGGCGTCCGGCCGCATCCAATTCGCGGCCTGGCGGCCGCTCCTACAATGCCAAAACCTCAGCGAACCAGGCGAGCCAGTCCGCCGTCGCCTCGTCGCGATTAATCTCGTTCAGCATCTCGTGGCGGCCGCCGGGGTAGATCTTTACGGTCAGCCGCCTGTGCCCCGTTTGCGCGTAATGGGCGGCGAGACGGCCCATGCCGCGCTCGCCGCCGACCGCGTCTTCGGCTCCGCCGCTGATCAGGATCGGCAGGCCGGCCGGTATCCGCCGGAGTGCCGCGTCCGAGGAGATGCGCAACAGCCCCGCCGTCAGGTCCCGCCACAACCCCGCGGTGAAGGGGCCGCCCGTCAGCGGGTCGGCGATGTAGCGGTCGATCTCCGATTCGTCCCGCGACAGCCAGTCGTAATCGGTGCGCGGCTCCGCAATCCGCCGGTTGAATGCCGCGAAGCCGAGCCTGTCGAGCAGCGGGCTCGGGCGCGCGTCGCCGTGCCGCCGGCACTCGAAACGCGCGAGGATATGCCCGCCCGCGACCTGCAAACGATTCGGCCAGGTGGAGCCGGACAACAGCAACGCGCCCAGCCCGGCACCGTGACGCATCGCGAAGTCCTGGGCGACGTAGGAACCCATGCTGTGGCCGAGCATCGCCCGCGGCAGGCCCGGGTACCGTTCGCCTACCCAGTCGTACACGGCGCGGGTGTCGTCGACGAGCAGGTCCCAGCCGCGGCGGTGGGCAAAGAAATTCGCACGGGCGCGCGCCGGCCCGTGCCCCCGGTGGTCGTGCGCCACGACGGCAAAGCCATGCGTGCCGGCGGCGACGGCGAAGCGGGCGTAGCGGCCGGCGTGTTCGCCCATGCCGTGCAGGACCTGGACGACGGCCCGCGGCATGGGCGGCGGCGGGAAAGCCGTGATGCGGATGCGATGGTCGGCGGCGGCGGGCAGCCAGGCGGTTTCAGTCACCGTGCGGCTGCCTGGTCCGGGCGGTGCGGTCTCCCGCCAGCGCATAGAACCCGGCGCCGGCCAGCAGGGCGAGCTTCGCGAGCTCGAGGGTGGAGTAGATGCCGTGCAGGGGCGAAGGCGGCGGCTCGCCGCCGGCGACGACGATGTCCGCGCGCGCAGCGAGTTCCGGCAGGAGCCATGCCGACTGCATGATGACGACCAGTGCCAGCGCGCCGCAGATACCCCACCAGTTTCGGGACCGCCCTGACGCCCGGACGACGATCAATAATATAATCAGTGCCACGAGCTCGGCCCGGTTCAAGGCCGTGAAGACCACCCGCCCGATGTCGAGTCCCACCGCGCGCGTGACGGTCGGCGCGGTGAACCGTAGCGGCGTCGCCAGAAGGGAGATGCCGGCCGTCATCCCGAACCACGTAAAACAGATCCACGCGGGGTTCGCGATAGCGGTCCGGAAGGCTGTCAGGCGGCGGGTCGGCAAAGGCAGGTCCTTGGTCCCTATCGACTGTGCACGAGCGACGGTGCACGAGGCGTACGACTTTAGAATGAGCGAATCAGAATCACAAACCGGCGCGCGCGGCACGCCCGCGCCCGCCGGTACCCCGGCCGAGGCGCAGCTCGCGCCCGCTGTGCTCATGATCCGCCCGGCGCGCTTCATGAGCAACCCGCAGACGCTTACGTCGAACGCGTTCCAGACGGTGCCGGACCTGGCGCCGGCGGAGCTGCAGGCGCGCGCACTCGCCGAGTTCGATGGCGTCGTCACGGCACTCGAGAACGCAGGCGTCAGGACATGCGTTTTCCCGGACACGAACGAGCCGCACACGCCCGATGCCATCTTCCCGAACAACTGGGTCAGCTTTCACGCCGACGGCCGGGTAGTGCTGTACCCGATGGAGGCGGAGAACCGCCGCACCGAGCGCCGCACCGACATCGTCGAGCGACTCGAGCGCGAGCACGGCTTCCATGTCAGCGAGATCGTCGACCTCGCCTGGCACGAGCAGGACGGCAACTTCCTCGAGGGCACCGGCAGCCTGGTGCTCGACCGCGCGAACCGCATCGCATATGCGTGCCTCTCCTCGCGCACGCAGCTCGATGCGCTCGGCGACTTCGCGCAGCGGCTCGACTATGACGTCGTGGCCTTCGACGCCGTCGACCGCCACGGCTTGCCGATCTACCACACGAACGTGCTGATGATGGTGGGCGAGAAGCTCGCGGTGGTGTGCGCCGAGGCGATCCCGGATGCGCGCCAGCGCGCCGCGGTGCTCGAAAGCCTGGCCGCGAGCGGCCACGAGGTGCTGACGATTGGCTTCGACGAACTCGAGCACTTCGCCGGCAACATGCTGGAGCTCCGCGGCCGCGGCGGGCGCCGGGTCGTGGCGATGTCGCAACAGGCGTATGATGCGCTGAACGAAGAACAACGCGAACGGCTCCGGGC
This sequence comes from Woeseiaceae bacterium, assembly GCA_036276805.1. Lineage (GTDB taxonomy): Bacteria > Pseudomonadota > Gammaproteobacteria > Steroidobacterales > Woeseiaceae > UBA1847. Next base: position 5,284 of record DASUOE010000039.1, read on the forward strand.
CAACGGCGACGTCGTCACCGCCGCCATCGACACGATCGAATCCTCTGCCGGCGGCAGCGTCCGGTGCATGCTCGCGGAAATCCACCTCCCGGGAAAGGCATAAGTCACAGGCATGAGCCACCGAGACCGCATCCTGATGTGTCCGCCGGACCATTTTTCCGTCGAGTACGTCATCAACCCGTGGATGGCCGGCAACGAGGGCGCCATGGACCCCGGGCTCGCGCGCCGCCAGTGGGAGACGCTGCGCGACACCCTCGCCGGGTACGCCGATATCGTGACCATCGAGCCGCAGCCCGACCTGCCGGACATGGTGTTCACGGCGAACGCCGGCGTCGTGTACGGCAACAAGGCCATCGCCAGCCATTTCATGCCGCACGAGCGCCGGCCCGAGGAGGCGCATTTCAAGAAGTGGTTCCGCGAGAACGGCTTCGAGCTCCTGAACCTCGACGAGAAGATCGGCTTCGAAGGAGCGGGCGACTGCCTGCTCGACCGCTCGGGCCCCTGGCTGTGGACCGGCTACGGCTTCCGCACGGAGATCGAGGCGCACGCGGCGATCCGCGACTTCTTCGACGTCGAGGTCGTCTCCATCCGCCTCACCGACTCGCGCTTCTACCACATCGACACGTGCTTCTGCCCGCTGACCGACGGCTTCCTCATGTACCACCCGCCGGCGTTCGACTACGACTCGCGCGTTGCGATCGAGAGCCGCATTCCGTCGCACAAGCGCATCGTCGTCGACACGATGGATGCCGGTCACTTCGCCTGCAACGCCGTCAATATCGGCGAGATGGTGTTCCTGAACCAGGCCTCCGACCCGCTGAAGGCACGCCTCATGTTGGCCGGCTTCAAGGTGCACGAGGTGGGCCTGTCCGAGTTCCTGAAAGCCGGCGGCTCCGCCAAGTGCCTGACGCTCAAGCTCGTCGAACCCGTGCGGCCGAAGGCCTGACGCCGCTCGTGCCCGTCCATCGATACAGCCTGGCGCTGAAGGACCCCGGCGCGCACCTCCTGGAAGTGCGCCTCACCGTAGAACGGCCGGAGCCGGGCGGGCAGCGCTTCGCGATCCCGGCATGGATTCCGGGCAGCTACCTCATCCGTGATTACGCGCGCAACGTGGTCTCAATCCGTGCCGAGGCGGACGGCGTGGCCGTGCCCATCGTCAAGACCGACAAGAGCAGCTGGCGGGCCGGCGCGACGTCGCGGCCGCTGACGGTCGTCCTCGAGGTGTACGCGTACGAGCCGGGCGTGCGCGGCGCGCACTTCGACCGCACGCACGCCTACTTCAACGGCGCCTGCGTGTTCCTGCTGGTCGTGGGGCAGGGCGATTTGCCCTGCGAGCTCGAGATCCTCGCACCCGACGCCAGGGAACGCTGGGCGAAAGGCTTTCGCGTCGCCACCTCGATGCGGCGCGCGGGCGCGGCCCCGTACGGCTTCGGCGGCTACGGTGCCGCGGACTACGCGGAGCTGATCGACCACCCGGTGGAGATCGGCGATCTGCACATCGGCGAGTTCGAAGCCGCCGGCATCCCGCACGCGATCGCCATCCGCGGCCGCACGCGTTGCGACATGGGCCGGCTCACCCGCGATCTGAAGATTCTCTGCGAGCAGCACATCGCGCTGCTCGGGCCGCCGGCAGACCTCGACCGCTACCTGTTCCTCCTGCACGCGCCGGGCGCAGGCTACGGCGGCCTCGAGCACGCGTGGTCGTCGAGCCTCGTGTGCGCGCGCGACAACCTGCCGCACAAGGGCCAGGGCGAGGTGGACGACAACTACGGCACGCTGCTCGGGCTCGTCAGCCACGAGTACTTCCACCTCTGGAACGTGAAGCGCATGCGCCCGGCGGTGTTTGCCGAGAGCGATCTCGCGGGCGAGGCGTACACCGAACTCCTGTGGGTGTTCGAAGGCATCACCTCGTACTACGACGACCTGCAGCTCCTGCGTTCGGGACTCATCGACCAGGCGCGCTACCTGAAGCTCGTCGGCCGCATCCTGACGCGCGTCGAGCGCGGCGCGGGCCGCAGGCGCCAGAGCGTCGCGGCCTCGAGCTTCGATGCCTGGATCAAGTTCTACAAGCCGGACGCGAACGCCGGCAACGCGGTCGTGAGCTATTACGCGAAGGGTGCGCTGATTGCGCTCTGCCTCGACCTCAAGCTGCGCCTGGAAACCGCGGGCAGGACGAGCCTCGACGACGTGATGCGCGCCTGCTGGGCGCGCTTCGGCGAGACCGGCCGCAGCATGTCGGAGGATGCGTTCGAGGCGCTGTGCGCGGAAGTCTCCGGGCTCGACCTCGGCGATTTTTTCGACGCGTCCGTGCGCGGCACCGGCGAGCTGCCCGTCGACACGCTGCTCGCGAGCCACGGCATAGACGTGTTCAGGCGCCCGGCGCTGGGTCGCGACGACAAGGGCGGCGACCCCGGCCCGAAGGACAGGGCCACGGGTGCCCCGCCGCCGCCGACGCTCGGCGCCACGCTCGCGGACCGTGACGGCAGATCCGTATTCGTCGCGATCGACAGCGGCAGCCCCGCCGAGCGAGCGGGGGTCGCGCCCGGCGACGTGGCGGTCGCGCTCGACGGCCTGGCGCTCACGGCCGGCAACCTCGCGCAGCGGCTGCGTGCCTGCCGCGCGGGCGAGCGCCTGGCGCTTGCGGTCTTCCGCGGCGACGAACTCCTCGTGCTCGACATCGTGCCCGCGGCGCCGGCGGCCGATACCTGCTGGCTTTCGCCCGCGCCCGGCGCCGACGCCGGGCAGGCCGCCCGCCGCGACGCCTGGCTCGGGCGGTGACGCGCCCGGCAACGAGCCCGGAACTCCGCCTGTATGCCGGCGCCGCGCTCATCAGCCTGTCGCCGGTATGGGTGGAGCTCACGAACGTTTCGCCGACGACGAGCGCGTTCTACCGCGTCGCGTTCGGCGGCGTCGCACTCGCGCTGTACCTGTTCGCGCGCCGGCGCAAGGTCGATTTCGCGCGCGGTACCTGGTGGATGCTGTTCGTCGCCGCCGTGTTCTTCTCGCTCGACCTCTGGTTCTGGCATCGCAGCATTCGCTACATCGGCCCGGGTCTCTCGACGCTGCTCGCGAACTTCCAGGTGTTCCTCCTGATGTTCGCGGGCATCGTGCTCTACGGCCAGCGGCCGCACGCCGCGCAGCTCGTCGCAGTGCCGCTCGCGCTCGGGGGCTTAGGCCTCATCATAGGCCTCGACTGGCAGGCGCTTTCTCCGGACTACCGGCTGGGCGTCGTGTTCGGGTTGCTCACGGCGCTCGCTTACGGCAGCTATCTCCTGACGATGCGCGCCTTGCGCGACAAGTCGGATCGCCGGCTGCCGGTGCGCGAAATCGCGGTGATGTCTCTCTTGTCCACGGCGCTCCTGGGCGGCAGCGCGTTCGTCGAGGGCGCGTCGCTCGCGATTCCCACGGCAGCCGATGCCGGCTGGCTCCTCGCCTACGGCGTGCTCTCGCACGGGCTCGGCATGATCTTCATCACCTCGGCCCTGCCGCAGGTCACGACGACCCAGGCCGGCATCGCGCTCCTGTTGCAGCCGGCGCTGAGTTTCCTGTGGGACGCGCTCTTCTTCGGCCGCCCGTTCACCGCCACGCAGTTAGCCGGGGCGGCGCTCGCGCTGTTCGCCATCTGGCTCGGCGCCGGAAGAAGAACACAATGAACGGCGGTACCACCGTGCTGTAGGAGCGGCCGTAAGGCCGCGAATGGTTCGCGGTATCCGGCCGCCTGCAGGTCGCGGCGTTACCGCCGCTCCTACAGGAGCGCGAGGGCCCTCGGTACCACCTCGATCTCGAACCGCGCGGCGAGCGGCTGCGATTCCCCGTCGAGGTGCGACGGCACCGGCGATTCTGCCTCGATCCACAGGCGCGTCACGCGCCGGTGCGAGACTTCCGGCTCGTCCAGGTGCGCGCCGCGGACGAGCACCGGCAGCAGGCCCAGGATGCGGCGGCGCGAGACGGGCGCCGCGATGACGAGGTCGAGCTCGCCGTCCGCGTGGTCCGCCATCGGCGCGATGTGGAACATCCCGCCGAGCCACGGCCCGTTCGCGATGTTCGCAAGCGTGAGCGGCGCGTCCCAAACGACGTCCTCGGGCCGGTCCCCCGCCGTGATCGTCATGCGCGGCGTCGCCACCCCGTCGGCAAGCGCGCGCAGCACGGCGCCTAAGTACACGGCGGTGCCGAGCGGCCAGCGCCAGCCGACCGCGATCCGGTTCACCGCGGCGTCGAAGCCGACGCCGGCGCCGTTCGCGAACCAGCGCCCGTTCATGCGGCCCGCGTCAATGCGCCGCGGCGGCAGCGCGTGCGCGATGCGGCTCGCGAGAACGCGGGTGGCCATCTGCCAGTCGAGCGGGATGCCGGCCGCCTTCGCAAAGTCGTTGCCGGTGCCGACGGGGATGAGGCCGAACGGCGCCGGCGCCGCGGTCGCGTCGTCCGTTTCCTCCGCCGCGGCCCGCAACCCGTTCACCACCTCGTGCACGCTGCCGTCCCCGCCGCCGACCAAAAGCGGCGTGCCTGCGGCGGCAAGGCGCCTCGCCTCGGCTTCGAGGTCGCCCGGGCCGCTGCTCAGGTAGACGTTCGGGTCGACCCCCGCCTGCCGCAGCAGCGCGAGGACGCGCGGCAGGCGCCGCAAGCTCCGGCCCCGCGCGGCGGCGGGGTTTACGAGCAGGGAGAGCGGTGCCTTGTGCATGGCGGGCGGCGGCGATCCTTCGGTGACGAGCGGCGTCACGGGCGTACCGGGTGCGCCGGCCGCGGCGACGCAACGCCCGATGCTACAATGCGGCCACTTTTCGGTGCAAAGACCGCACGGCGCCCATGCTCGAACTCGGCAGCAAGTTCCTCCTGTGCTACCTGCTCGGGTCGCTCATGGGCTCGCTCATCATGGGCCGTCTGAAGGGCGGCGTCGACATCCGCACCATGGGCAGCGGCAACCCCGGCGGCACGAACGCGCTGCGCACGCAGGGGCCGGCGTTCGCGCTCGGCGTGATGATCATCGACATCGGCAAGGGCATGGTCGCGGCAGGCGTCGTGCCGGCGCTGCCGATCGTGCCGGCGGACCCGGCAGTCTCGAGCGCCTGGCTCACCGTGACCTGCGCGTCCGCGGCCGTCGTCGGCCACGTGTGGCCGGTGTTCTTCCGCTTCCAGGGCGGCAAGGGTGCGGCGACCTTCGTCGGCACACTGCTCGTGCTCGGGCCGCTCTTGTTGCTGCCGCTACTGCTCGTATGGGCCTGGATGCTGACGCTCACCGGTTACGTCGGCCTGTCTACGCTCTCCGCGGCGGCGTTCCTGCCGGTGTGGCTCGCGCTGACGCGCCTGCCGGAGGACCAGCCGCTGTTCGTCTACGCCGTCGCGATGGCGCTGTTCATCACCTGGTGCCATCGCTCCAACATCCGCCGCATGCGTGCCGGGACGGAGCAGCGGAACGAGAAGCTCATGGTGTTCCGCCGCGGCGCCGCGGCCGGCGGCGACAGCCCGAAGTTCGATGACGACGCTTGACGAGGCCGCGATCCGCGGATTCCTCGACGCCGCCAACGTCACCGGCATCGAGGACCTCGCGGTGTTTCGCGAAATCGGCTCCACGAACACGTACCTGCGCGACGGGCCGCCGCCCGCGCGCGGGAGCTTTCGCGCGGCGCTTGCTGACCACCAGACCGCGGGCCGCGGCCGCGGCGGCAACCGCTGGGTGTCGGCGCCGGGCCGGAGCCTCTGTCTCTCGCTCGCGCACACGTTCGCAACGCCGCCGGCCGGGCTGCCGGCATTCACGCTCGCGCTCGGCGTCAGCGCCGTCGAGGTACTTGCCGGGTTCGACGCGGCGGGCGTCGGGCTCAAGTGGCCGAACGATCTCCTGGTCGCGGACGCAAAGCTCGGCGGCATCCTGACCGAGACGCAGCACCGCCCGGACGGTACCGCGGTCGTCGTTGCGGGCTTGGGGCTGAACGTGCGCCTGCCGCTCCGGCTCGACGACGCGCCGGGCCCGGCCTTTGCGCTGCGGCCCGTCGACCTGGCCTCGCTCGTCGACGCGCCGCCCTCCCGCGAGCGCCTCGCGGCGGCCATGCTCGCCGGCTGGTGTCGCGCGTTCGCAGAATTCGCCGCCGGCGGCTTCGCGCCGTTCGTGGAGCGCTTCAACGCGCTCGACTGGCTCCGCGGCAGGTCGGTGACGATGGCGGCGGGCGAGCGGCGCGTCGCGGGCGTGGCCGCCGGCGTCGACGCATCGGGGGCCTTGCTCATCGAGACGGGCGCGGGCACGGTGCCGGTGAGCACCGGCTCGGTCGTTGCCGTGAAGTCGATTAGCGGGGAGTCGATTAGCGGGGAGTCGATGACGTGAAGTCAGTTGACGCGACGTCGATGTACGAGGAGGCGCCGTGAGCACCCTCCTGCTCGACGTCGGCAACACCCGTGTCAAGTGGGGCGTGGGCGAGGGCGGCGAGATCCACCACACCGGCTACATCGCCCAGGCGAAGATCCGCGCGGACGGCATCGGCGTGCTGTCCGCGAGGCTGCCGCGCAACGTCGATGCGGTCGTCGCGAGCAACGTGGCCGGGCAGACCTTCGGCACGCGGCTCGCGGGTGTGCTCGGCGCGCACACGGGCCACGACGTCAAGTTCGTGCAGACGACCAGGGCGGCCTCTGGCGTGACGAACGGCTACTCGCAGCCGCGGCGGCTCGGCGTCGACCGCTGGCTCGCGCTCATCGGTGCATGGAAGGAACTGCACGCCGCCTGTCTCGTCGTGGACGCGGGCACCGCGGTGACGATCGATGCGCTCGATAACGAGGGCGTGCATCTCGGCGGGCAGATCCTGCCGGGCACGCAGCTCATGTCGGCGGCACTCATGGACAACACCGCCGGCATCCCGGCGACGCCGCCCGGCAAACCCGACGCGTTCGCCGACATGCACATGTTCGCGAAGAACACGCGCTCGGCCGTGCAGGCCGGCGTGCAGGGCGCGATAGCAGGCGCGGTCGAACGCGCGCTCGCGACCCTGCAGGACAACGGCTACGCCGCGCAAGTCGTGCTGACCGGCGGCGACGCCGCGCGCATCGGCGCGGTCCTGGCGGTGACGCCGATCCACCGGCCGCACCTCGTGCTGGCCGGGCTTTTGCAGGTGCACGAGACGGGGCCCCGTTCCAAACCATGACGCGAAGCGCTCTCGGCCGACTGTGGGACGACCTGCCGCCGCTCCTCCGGAACGCGGTGCTGGTACTCGTACTCGCGAACGCGCTCTATTTCATGTGGGCGCACTGGTCGCCCGAGAAACGCGAACCGGGCGTGGCGGTGCTCACCGAGGAGGAACTCGGCCCGCCGCTGTCGATGGCTGAGAGGCCGGCCGGCGACGATACGGTCGGCGGCGCGGTGGCGGGGGAGGGCGAGCCGTCGGAGCTCGTCGCGGTCGTCGGCCGTTCCTGCGTGAGTGTCGGTCCGTTCCGGGATCGAGCCGAGGCCGAGACGGCGGCGGCACGCTACGCCGGCGAAGGCATGGGCGCGGCCGTGCGCCCGGCCGTCGGCGAAGTGTTCGTCGGCCACTGGGTGCAAATCCGCGGCGTCGCCGATGCCGCGGCGGGCGAAGCGATGATCGCGACGTTGCATGAGGGCGGCCTCACCGACGCCTACCCGATCGAGACCGAGGACGAGGGCCGCAAGATCTCGCTCGGCGTGTTCGGCAACATCGAACGCGCGCAAGGCGTCGAGGCCGAGGCGGAAGCGCTGGGACTCGACGCGGAGACGACCCCACGCACCACCGAGGGCCCGGTGTACTGGGCGGATCTCGCCCTCCCGCCCGGCCGCGGCGCCCCCGAGCTCGTCGCAGAGTACGGCGAGGAGCGCGTCCTGCTCCGCACCCTGGCCAGC
>DASUOE010000040.1:0-5787 GCA_036276805.1 Woeseiaceae bacterium
CACGCGCAGTTCCGCGCCGGCGCCGAGGTCTCGGCGTTCGGCGAGGCCCGCAGAGGAGCAGCGGGCCTCGAAATGATTCACCCGGAGTACCGGGTGCAGCAGCCGGACGGCCCGCCGCCGGTCAGCGATGCGCTCACGCCGATCTACCCGTCGACGGAAGGCGTCGGCCAGGCCCGGCTGCGAAACCTAGTCGGCCAGGCCTTGCGCTGGCTCGAGCGTTCGCCGCCGGCGGAGCTGGTGCCGCCGCAGGTACTCGGAAAGCTCGCCCTGCCGACGCTGTCGGCGGCCATCGAGTGCCTGCACCGGCCGCCGCCGGACGCGGATACGGCGCTGCTCGCCGCCGGAACGCATCCCTGCCAGCGGCGCCTCGCCTTCGAGGAACTGCTTGCGCATTACCTGTGCCTGCGACGCCTGCGGGCGCTGGCCGCGGTCGAGCAGGCCGTCCCGCTCACGGGCGGCGACAGAGCCCTCACGACGTTTCGCGAGATGCTCCCGTTCCGGCTGACCGGCGCGCAGGAGCGCGTGGTGGGCGAGATCATGACGGACCTCGCCCGGCCGCACCCGATGATGCGCCTCATCCAGGGCGATGTGGGCTCGGGCAAGACCGTCGTCGCCGCACTCGCCTGTGTCAGGGCCGTCGCGAACGGCGTGCAGGCCGCGATCATGGCGCCCACCGAACTGCTCGCCGAACAGCACTGGCGGAACTTCGGCGACTGGTTCCGGCCGCTCGGCATCGAACCGGCGTGGCTTTCGGGCAGCCAGAAAAGCAGCGCCCGGCGTGCCGCCCTGGACGCCATCGCGGACGGTTCGGCCGCGGTCGTCGTGGGTACACACGCACTCTTCCAGGAGGGCGTGCGCTTCGCGCGCCTCGGGCTCGTCGTCATCGACGAGCAGCACCGCTTCGGCGTGCACCAGCGCATGGCGTTGCGCGACAAGGGTGCGGGCGTGGGCGAGCGCCCGCACCAGCTCGTCATGACGGCGACGCCTATTCCGCGCACGCTCGCGATGGCGGCATACGCCGATCTCGACACGTCCGTGATCGACGAACTGCCGCCCGGCCGCCAGCCGGTGCAAACGGTGGCAATCCCCGAAACGCGGCGCGCGGACGTCGTGGCACGCGTTCGCACGGTGTGCGCCGGGGGCGGGCAGGCCTACTGGGTCTGCCCGCTCATCGAGGAGTCCGACGTGCTCGACTACCAGGCGGCCGAGGCGAGCTACGCGGCGCTGTGCGAGGCATTGCCGGACGTCCGCGTCGGGCTCGTGCACGGGCGCATGCGGCCGGCGGACAAGGAACGCGGCATGCGCGCATTCAAGGACGGCCTCATCGAACTGCTCGTTGCGACTACGGTCATCGAGGTCGGCGTCGACGTGCCGAACGCCACGCTGATGATCATCGAGAATGCCGAGCGCATGGGCCTGTCGCAACTGCACCAGTTGCGCGGCAGGGTGGGGCGCGGCGGCGTACAGAGCCACTGCGTGCTCCTGTACAAGCCGCCGCTCGGGCGCCTCGCCCGCAGCCGGCTCGCGGTATTGCGGGAAACGAACGACGGCTTCCTGGTCGCGCAGCGCGACCTCGAGTTGCGCGGGCCGGGCGAACTCCTCGGCACGCGCCAGACCGGGCTGCCCGAATACCGTGTAGCCGACATCGCCCGCGACGCTGCATTGATGCCGCGAGTACAGGTGGCCGCGGAAGCGCTGCTCGCGGACAATCCCGCCGACGCCGAGGCGCTCGTGCGGCGCTGGGTCGGCGGGCGTGGCGACTACGGAAAAGTCTGAGAGGACGATGCCCCGGCATACGGCGGCGGGCTGTGACGCAGTCACGGCGCGACCGCCGCGCCTCAAGTACACTCCGGCGCATGAAGGACGTCGCCGGGATCATTCCGCCGCAGCTGCGCACGCAGCTCCATCACTACGGCCGGTTGATGCGCATCGACAAGCCGGTCGGTTACTGGCTGCTTCTGTGGCCGACGCTGTGGGCGCTCTGGCTCGCCGGCGAGGGCCATCCCGACGGCGGGCTGTTCGTCGTTTTCGTGCTCGGCGTGTTCGTCATGCGTTCGGCGGGCTGCGTGATGAACGACTTCGCGGACCGTAACATCGACCCCTACGTGGAACGCACGCGCGACCGGCCGATCGCCTCCGGCGCGGTCGCGCCGGCGGAAGCCCTCACGCTGTTCGTGTTCCTGGGCCTGGTCGCCGTGGGCCTCGCGGCGATGCTGAACCGGCCTGCGCAGCTCCTCGCCGTGGTGGGCGCCGGGCTGACAGTCGTGTACCCGTTCATCAAGCGCTTCGTGTCGGTACCGCAGTTCGTGCTCGGCGCCGCGTTCGGGGTGGCCGTGCCGATGGCTTTCGCGGCCCAGACCGGCGACGTTCCGCGGCTCGGCTGGCTCGTGTTCGCCACGGCGCTGGTGTGGGCGGTGATCTACGACACGTTCTACGCGATGGTCGACCGCGAGGACGACCGCAAGATCGGGGTGAAGTCGACGGCCATCCTGTTCGGCGATCTCGACCTCATCGTCATCGCGGGGCTGCAGCTCGTCATGCTCACGGCGCTCACCTTCATCGGGCTGCGCGCGGAACTCGGCGCATGGTATTACCTGTTCGTCCTCCTCGCCGCCGGGCTGATGGCCTGGCACCTGTACCTCGCTCGCCGCCGCGATCCCGCGGGCTGCTTTGCGGCCTTTCTCAATAACCATTACATCGGCCTCGCCGTTTTCGCGGGCATCGCGCTCGATTACACCTTCGTACCGAGAACGCTCCCGTAGGGGCGTTATCGCCGCACCTCGGCGGCGTTCGCCCTTGCGAGAGCCAGGACACTTACGTCCCGGACGCCGTGCTGCTTCAGGAGCAGCGCGATCTGCCGGCAGGTCGTGCCGGTCGTGACGACGTCGTCGACCAGGAGCACGTGACGCGCCTCGATGCGGCCCGAGACCTCGAACGCACCCTCGAGGTTTCGGCGCCGGTCGGCGGCCGGAAGGCCGGACTGGTAGGGCGTGTGCCGGCGGCGGCGAACGCACTCGAGTACCGGCAGTGCCAGGTGCCGCGCCACCGGCAGGGCGAGTTCCCGGGCCTGGTTGAAGCCGCGCCTGAGTTTGCGCCAGCGGTGCAGTGGCACGGGCAGGACGGCATCGATGCCCGACGGCAGGGCGGCGGCGGCCGCACACAGGATGTCGGCGAACGCCGGCACGTAGAAAAGCCTGCGGTGGAACTTGAACGCCTTGATCGCTGCGTCGGTGGGAAACTCGTAGGCGAGCGGCGCGTGGACTGCCGTGAACGGCAGGCGGCGGCGCTGGCACTCGCCGCACGGACCGTTCGACGCGGCCGGCAGCGGCAGGGCGCACAGCGGGCAGGCCGGCGTGTTGCGTTGCAGGTCCGCGTCGCAGCCCGCGCAGAGGAAACGCCCGGTGTGGCGCATGGCCGCGCCGCAGAATACGCAGCGGCGCGGCAGGAGTTCCTGCTCGATTGCCCGGAGCAGGCGGGGGCCGGTGCCCCAGGCCGGCGGACGTGTGCGACCGTGCATGTTTCGATGATCGCCGGACGGCCGCACGACTGCCGGTCGCATATCCGGCCGGAAGCGCGAAAAAGCTGCTAACGTCGGCGTCCGGATCCCGCATCGTGAAGCCATCGCATCCCGTCAACGGCACGCACCTCGAACGGCGAGCCGACCGCGCGGCGCCCGGCTTCGAGGCGGGCGTCGTGCACGCGCACACTCAGCGCGGCCTTCTCGAGCGCCTCGACCCGATCGCGATCGAACCCGCCGTCGTGCTGGACCTCGGCTGCGGCACCGGTGCGGCCACCGTGGCGCTCGAGAAGCGGTTCCGCGGCGCGCGCATCGTCGGTACCGAGCGGTCGGCGGCCATGGCAGCGGCGGCCCGTGCCCGGCGCCCGTGGCTCTCGCGCGCCGGCTACGTGCGCTGCCGGCCGGCCGCGCTGCCGTTCGCCGACGGCGCGGTCGACGTCGTGTACTCGAACCTCCTCCTGGCGCACGGCGACCCGCAGCCGGTCCTGGCGGAGGTCGCCCGCGTCCTGAAGCCCGGCGGCCTGTTCGCGTTCGCCGCACTCGGGCCGGACAGCCTTGGCGTGCTGCGGCGGGCGTGGGCGGCGGTGGACGACGACCTCCACGTACAGCGCTTTCCGGACATGCACGACCTGGGCGACCTCCTCGTGAGAAGCGGCCTTGCTGACCCGGTGCTGGACGTGGATCGACTATCCCTGGAATACCGTTCGGCGGCGGGCCTGTTCGCCGACCTGACGGCCGCGGCCGCCCGCAACGTCCTCAGAGGACGCCGGACGACGCTGACCGGACGCGACCGCTTTCGCCGGATGACCTCGGCGCTCGCAGCCGCAGGCAGCGGCGAAGCGATACGTGTCGAGCTCGAAATTGTCTATGGCCACGGCTGGGGCAGTGGCCGGGGCACTCCGGGCGGGGCCGTGCACATCCCGGCGGAGAGCATCCCGCTGCGCCGGCGCTGAATCCGCAAGTCTCTGGAAAACATGATGTTTCCGTGGCCGCGGGCCCGCTCGTCTTATTGCATGCCCGGCGCTGTTTCAGTACACTTCGCGGGCTTTTTCTGCCGGTGCGCCTTGGCCGCCGGGCTTCCAGACCAGCCACCCGACGACATGAGCCCGAGGCCACGACTTGCGCGCGTGGCCGCGGCACACTCGCCAGCATCGGCACGGGTGTACCAGAAGGACGCGCGGACCCCCGTTGGGTGCGCAGGGTGAACTAATCAATGATGCGAAAGACCTTGACCGGCCTGCTCGGACTCGCGTGGGCTGCAGCTGCGAACGCTGACTGGGAACTCAACATGCCGCGCGGCGTGACCGCGCTTTCGGACGAGACCTACGGCCTGCACATGATGGCCTTCTGGGTCTGCACCGGCATCGGCCTGCTCGTGTTCGGTGCGATGATCGTGTCCCTCGTCGTGCACCGCAAGTCGAAGGGCGTCGTGGCCGCGAAGTTCCAGCACAACACGTCCGTCGAGGTGGTGTGGACGACGGTCCCGGTGCTCATCCTGCTCGCCATGGCGATCCCGGCCGCACGCACCATGATCGCGCTCGAGGATTCGCGTAACCCGGATCTCACCGTGGTCGTCACGGGCTACCAGTGGAAGTGGCATTACGAGTACCAGGACCAGGACATATCGTTCTACTCGACGCTGGCACGCCCGAGCCTCGAGGCCCGCATCCGCGGCTCCGGCATAGACCCGTTCGCCGTCGACAACTACCTGCTCGAGGTCGACCGCCCGCTGGTGGTCCCGGTCGGCGCAAAGGTCCGCGTGCTGCTGACGTCGAACGACGTGCTGCATGCGTGGTGGGTACCCGATCTCGCGATCAAGAAGGACGCCATCCCCGGCATGGTGAACGAGATGTGGTTCCTGGCGGAATCGACCGGCACGTACCGCGGCCAGTGCGCGGAACTCTGCGGCAAGGACCACGGCTACATGCCGGTGGTCGTCGAAGTGGTCGAGCAGGCGGAGTTCGAGGAATGGGTCGCCGCGAACGGCGGCACGCCGGGCGCCGCGCTTGCGAGCAGCGACTGAACATCACGGGATTCATACGCACCGGTGCCACCGGGCGTAACGGAGTTTTAGGGCATGAGCACGACGGTAGCTGACCTGCACGACACGCACGACGATCACGGACCCGAGAAGGGCATCCGCCGCTGGCTGTTCACGACGAACCACAAGGACATCGGGACGATGTACCTGGTGTTCAGCCTCACGATGTTCTTCATCGGCGGCCTGATGGCCCTCGTCATCCGCTCCGAGCTCGCGATTCCCGGCCTGC
>DASUOE010000041.1:0-38400 GCA_036276805.1 Woeseiaceae bacterium
CCTCGTCGATCTTGGCCAAGTCATCCGACGACAGGTTTCTGATGATGACTTCCTGCTCCGGAGTCAGCGGACCATCTGGCTCGAATTCGTCAAATGTCATGCTTTCAGTTTCATCGATCGGAGAATTGCGACTGTCTGCTCTCGGGTCATCAAGCGACAGTTTACCTCCTTCAAACCATGGGGCGGGAGTCGGCCAGAACCGGCCACTCACTGCGTGGCCAATCGCTTTAGTTTGCGTATTATTTTCCTGTCCGGATTTGTTACCAGCCCAAGACCCTTGTGGTAGCGAAGGCCAGAGCCTGTCTTCGAGGCGGCGTCTAGGGCCGTGGCGGCGAGTTCCGCAATTTTTCCTTCTCTGCCAATGTCATCGTAGATCAGAGCCAATGCTCCGGCTATACGAAATTGATCGACCGGAAACAAGCTTGGATGCTCCCACTTGTCGCTCTCTTCGAGAGCTTCGTCGTAGTGCTCCCTTAGGTGTCGAGTAGCGACGAGCCAAAGAAATTCAACTCGCGCATTGGTCATGCGTCGAAAGCCGCTATCTTTTTCGGCTTTGAAGCACTTACGGTATGCACAGATTGCCGAGTTGAGATCGTTCAGTGCGAGATGGCAGTTTGCTTCCTGCCAGTAGGCCGACGGAAGCTGCGACGCATCAGGCCATTCTTGGTAGACGCGATTCAACAGATCAAGTGATTCGCGAATATGCCCAGCGCCTTGTAAGTAGCTTGCTTGAATCCGAGCATACTGTGACTTGTTGTATAGGCCTCGGCTTCGATCTAGGCGCTCAAAGAATTCGACCTGATCTGACTTGCTCCAAGTCGTGCGTCGATACCAGTCGTCCCTACCCATACAAGCGCGTCAATCCGGAGGTCAGTATTAGCGATTCCTAACAGGCTGCTGTGGGTCAACTCCACTCCCCGAAGTCTACTCCCGACCAGTCATTCGAGGGACCGCTTCGATCCGCTGAGCAGTCATTCGCATTTCATAAGTCGGCCGGCTCTTCGGACGCAAATCCGGCTCGCTCACTGGCAGTACCAACCTGTCCCTCATGTGAGCCGGCGTCACTCCCACGGCTGCGCGCTTCCATCGCGGATTACACGATTGCCCCATCGAGCGTTCGCTGCCAACATTCCAGCATCGCCCTGCCGGAGACTCCCTCATGAGACTGCATCGCCGCCGCTTTCTCGTCGTCACAGGAACATCCATCGCCGCCGCGACGCTGCCCGCCGTCACGCTTGCGACAGACAAACTGAAGATCGGTGTCATCGGCTCGGGCAACGTCGGTAGTGCGCTCGGCGGTGTCTGGGTAAAGGCCGGGCACGACGTGATGTTCTCCTCGCGCCACCTCGAGAACGACCGGGAACTCGCCGCTCGTCTCGGCGATAACGCGAGCGCCGGCACGCCGCGCGAGGCCGCGGCGTTCGGGGACGTCCTGCTCATGGCCGTGCCCTATGGCGCCCTGCCGGCGGTCGGCGAGGACCTGGCCGGCCTGATCGACGGCAAGGTCGTCATCGATGCCTGCAACCCGTTTCCGAACAGGGACGGCGAGATCGCCGACTGGGCGCGCGAGAAAGGCGCCGGACTCGCCTCCGCGGAGCTGCTGCCGGGCGCCCGCATCGTGCGCGCCTTCAATGCCGTCGGCGCGGCCCGCATGGCCACGGCGCACGAGGAGCCGGGCCGCATCGGCATGCCGATCGCCGGCGACGACGCCGAAGCGATCGAGATCGCGTCCGGACTCATCCGCGAGGCCGGCTTCGAGCCCGTACTCGTCGGCGGGCTCGAAATGGGCCGCTACCTGATGCCGGGCACGCCGCTCGCGGGCGAGCACAGTGCCGCGGAGATCCGGGAGATCGCGGCGGAGCTGGACTAAGCCGCGGCTGCGACCGGGCCGGCCCCGCAACCGCGAAGGATTGCGGGACCGGCCGCCGCGCCGTCAATGTTGCCGACGGCGTTGCAGGTCGTTATCGAAAATGTAGTTCGCGACCTGCGCACAGCTGTTCTCGCTCGCCGTGATCTCGAAGCGGTAATGAATGCCGCCCCAGATTCGGCTGCTGCCCTCGTCCCGGCCCATCGCCCAAAAACTGCCGTAGGACTGGGTGGACACGACGGCCGGCGGGGTCGCACCGTCGTACCAGACGGCAGTGAACGGCACGCTGTCGGTTCCGAACACGTTGCCCAGCATCTGCGCCGCACCGGCGCCGATGCACGACATGTTGCTCGAATGCGAGGGATAGGGCGGTGTCCCCAGCAACGGCGTCCAGCCCGCTTCGGCGTCCGTGTCCGGGTTGTCGTCGCTGCCGGCTTCCGCGATCGCCGTCACCGGCCGCCACACGCGATAGATGAACTTGCTCGTCTGCGACGTGAGCAGGCTGTCGTTTATTGACACGTTGAGCAGGGCAAACATCCGGACCGTTTCCAGCAGGGACAGGTCGTTCGCCACGGCGACGTCTCTCGCCACGTTGTTCCAAAGCCGGAACGGGTTCGTGACATTCGTGTAAGGCCCCGGCGCGGCGGCGAACAGCTGCGCCAGCCGGTCTTCGTCGGCCGTGCGTGTCGAGCCGGTGGCTCGCCCCTTGGCCTTGACGTCATCGAAGTCGGCGGCGTATTCGGCGCTCTCGAGTTGCGGCGGCGCGGCCGGCAGGAACTGGGTCGTCGAGACGAGCCCGAACGGCAGCACGTTACCGAGCTCGGAGAACTGCGCCGCGCCGGCCGGCCCGTCGGTCGTCTGTCGCCATATGCCGGGCAGGGTGGACGGCAGGAAGTCCGGCGGCTGCGGATTGGCCAGGGCGAACCCGTCGTTCGCCCGCCATTCGAGAACCCTGGCCGCCGCCCGCCTGCCGATCCGGATCCCGGTCCACTTGCGCCCGGGCGGTATGCGGTCGAGCGTGTCTTCCAGGGCGGCGTCCAGTGCCGCCTGGTTGGCCGGCACCAGGGCGACGAGAACGTCGTGCGCCGCCTGCGCCGCCGCAGCCTGCGCGGATGCGCCGTGAGCGAACGGCGGGTCCAGCGGGACGTGGAATGGAGCGTACTTGCCGTGGATCGCGATGACGGCATCCGCCATTGCGACGTGCACCATGGCGTAGGAACGTGTTTGCGAAAACGGCGGTCCGCCGATGTTCTGTTGGGCTATCTGGTTCCAGTCGATCGCCACTTGCGCGCCGTTTTGACTCGCCTCGACGCGCGGGCCGATCGTCCCCAGGGCGAACAGCAGGAGTGCGAGCGCCTGGTGGATTTTGTTGTAGCGTTTCATTGTTGTTCCCTCCAAACCGCAGCAATACGAAAAACAAGGTCCGCCCGATGCGCCGCCGTGATCGGTAGCGACTGGGTTCCGGACTCGGATTCGAGCCGCGCGGTCTGGATATCCGACGCGTCCCTGTCGCGCCCGGATCCGCAGTTATCTACGCCGGTTGCTCGAGAGCAGCAATAGCGCCCGGCAAACCCGGCCGCCATGGCCGTTCGCGGCAGACTCGCTGCCAATAATGACGTGAATTCCGCGCACGCGACGCGGTTACCGGCATCAGTCGGCACACACCACGCCGTGCAGGTCAGAGGGGCGGCGCGTCGAGCGCCGCAATTTCCGCGCGGAAGCGTGCCGCCTTTTCCGGCTGGTTCGTGGCCTCGTAGATGAGTACCAGGTCGTCCCGCGCGGCGCGCAGGAAGCTGATCGACGGGTTCGCCTGCTTCGCCAGGATCTCGTAGCCGGCGAGCGACTCCGACTCGGCATCAGGCAGGCGTCCCGCCAGGCGCAAGGTCCGGCCGAGCTTGATCCGCGCGATGCCCGTGTTCACGTTGTCCGCGCCGAGCGACTCTTCGAACAGGGCGATCACCGAGCGGAACAGCGCCTCGGCCTCCGGGTAGAAACCCTGCTTCATGTTCATGTACGCGACGTTCGAAAGCGCGATCGCAACGAAGTAGTGGCCGTCGCCGTGCACGCTTCGGTAGATGTCGGCGCTGCGCTGGAAATTCCGGGCGGCTTCGCCGAAGCGGTCCTGCATCGCGAGGATGTTGCCGAGTTCGTTGACGGCCTCGGCCACCATCGGGTGCGACGGCCCGAGCGCCGCTTCCTGCACAGAGAGCGCACGCTCGAGCGCAATGCCCGCCTCTTCGTACTTCTCCTGGTAAAGCAGGGCGCGGCCGAGCGACGTGAGGTTGTCCGCGGTGTGCACGCTATCGGCGCCGTAATAGCTTTCGTTGATCGCAAGCGCCTCGCGAGCCAGGGCCTCGGACCTGTCATAGAAACCGAGGTCCTGCTCGATGGCCGCGAGGCTCGCGATGTCGCCGGCGACGAGCGGATGCGCCCCGCCCGTGATCGCCCGGTGCCGTTCCAGCACGTCCTCGTAAGTCGACCGGGCCTCGTCGTAGCGCCCCGCGGAATAAAACGCCGCCGCGAGGGCCGTAAGCGCTTCCGCCTGGTCGATCGGCAGCGCGTTCGACGCGAGCTGCCGGGTGGCAGCGTCCTCGAGTATGGCTATCGCCTCGTCGTGGACCCCGCGCTCGCGCAGTGCCTGGCCCAGCGCGAGACGCGCGGCAACGACCGCAGGGTGGTCGGGCGGCAGCAGCCGTTCCGCGAGCGCCAGGCCCTCCCGGATCAGGCGCTCGCCTTCCTCGAGCTCTGCCTGGTCGATGCGCAACAGGCCGATCGCGACGAGGCTCTCCGCAACTTCCGGGCTGTCGTGGCCGCGCACCGCCGTCCGGCGTTCGAGCGATTTCGCGTGCAGTGCGTCCGCGTCGTCGAGGCGCCCGAGCTGCCGGTAGACGTTCGCGAGGTTGTGCATGAGTTCCCACTGCACGGGCGGATCCGAGGTCAGCATCTCGGCTTCCAGCACGCCGCGCTCCAGCATCTCCGTGACTTTCATTTCCACGCGCGGCCCCGCGGTCTCGTCGCCGCCCCGGAACAGGTTCGTCATGAATCGCTGCACGCGCTCGGTGCGGGCGGCCTCCGCGAGCGCCGCGTCGCGCGCATTCGTTAAGCGCAGAGTGAAGAACACGCTGAGCGCGATGCCGAGCACGACAGCGGCGGTCACCACGGACACTGCTTCCCAGTGGCGGCGGAGGAACTTGCCGGCGCGGTACCCGAGCCGGTCGGGCCGGGCTTCCAGCGGCTCCTGCCCGAGGTAGTGGTCGATGTCGCGGATGAGCGCCTCGACCGAGCTGTAGCGCCGTTCGCGGTCCGCGTGCATGGCGGTCAGGCACAGCACGTCGAGGTCGGCCCAGCCCGACCTGCCCGGCGCTGCGCCGCCGGCGACCGCGCCGCCGCCGGCCCCGGTACGGGACGACGGTTTTTCCGGCGGACCGGCGGCCAGTACCGACGCCGCCGCCTGCGAGGTCAGGTCGGAGAGATCGAACGGCAGCCGCCCCGACAGCAGTTCGTACAGGACGACGCCGAGCGAATAGACGTCGGCCTGGACGCCGATCTTGTCGCCGACCAGTTGCTCGGGCGCGGCGTAAGCCGGCGTCATGAGCCGCAGCACGGTCCGCGTATGGCCGCTCGTCGCGTCCAGCGCATCGAGCTGCTTCGCAATGCCGAAATCGAGCAGCTTCACACTGCCGTCGTCGGTCACCAGCATGTTCGACGGCTTGATGTCGCGATGGATGATGGCGAGCGCATGCGCATAGCGCACCGCCTCGCAGGCCTGGCGAAAGAGCTGCAGGCGGCGCTCGACCGGGCAGCCGTGCGCGAGGCAGTACGCCGTGAGCGGCAGGCCCTCGACGAACTCCATCGCGAACCAGGGCGTGCCGTCGGGCAGCGTGTCGGCGTCGTACAGCCGGGCGATGCCGGGATGGTTCAGTTGCGCGAGGACCCGCTGCTCGTCCCGGAAGCGCCGCTGCCGCGCCGGCGAGAGCCACGCGTCCCGCAGTATCTTGATCGCGACCACGCTGCCGAGGTCTTCGCGTTCGGCCAGGCACACCACGCCCATGCCGCCCTCGCCGAGAAAACGCCGGACGGTGTAACGCCCGATGCGCGCGCCGGCGGGCGGCGCGGACGGCGCGAGCATCGAGTGCGCGATCTCGGTGACATCGCGGTCGAGCAGGGAGTTCTCGCGCGCGTCCTCGTCGAGCATGTCGAGAACTTCCGCCGCGAGCGCGGCGTCCTCGCCTGCCGCCTGCACGAGGAAGGTTCTGCGGGCATCGCCGGCCGGCAGCAGCAGCGCAGCATCGAACAACTGCTGCAGCCGCTGCCAGCGCCGGGACTCCACTCCTGTTACCCGGCGTGCCGCATCGACTGCGCGAGCCACGCCCTCGCGCTCCGCCAGTCGCGTGCGAGGGTGGCTTCGGAAACGCCCAGGGCCGCGGCGGTCTCGGCCACGCTCTGCCCGCCGAAGAAGCGGCACTCGATCATCTGCGCCTGGCGCGGCTCCGCCTGAGCCAGTTCGTCGAGCGCCGCGTCGAGCGCGATGAGCGACCGCTCCGACACGGCCTCCCGGTGCACGGCTTCGTCGAAGGTCACCCACTGCGCACCGTCGCCGCCCCGCTTCGTCGCCAGGCGCCGGCGTGCCGCCTCGACGAGGAGCTGGCGCATCGCGCGCGCGGCGATGCGCTTGAAGTGCAGCGGGGATTCGACGTCAAAGCCCGGCGAACTCGCAAGCTTGAGCCACGCCTCGTTGACGAGCGCGGTGGGGTTCAGGGTGACGGCCTGCTCGTTGCGCCGGACCGCAAAGGCGAGGCGGCGCAATTCCTCGTAAACGGCACTGAACAGGTCATCGAGGGCGCGACGGTCGTTCTTTTTGTTGTCGTGCATGACAGTTTCTTGCCTGCCACCGCGCAATAGGGATCAAAGCCGGCGGCACGCGAGGCGCGTGCGGTCGCCGAAGTCGGATGGTAGCACCCGGTCGCGGTTCGGGAAAATCCAGCGGGGACAGGCAGATGAGAGCATTTGAGACGGCGGGAACATGGGTGGGGCTGGTGCTGTGCGCACTGGCGCTCGGCAGCTGCGGCGGCGACGAGCCGCCGGCCGACGGACCGCTCGAGGGGCGTGAACTGGGACGTGCCGGGCAGCTCGAGGGCACCTGGCTCGGCGTAAGCCAGGGCGATTTCATCGGCTTCGAGTTCATGGATGACGGCAAGGTCCTCGCGACGCCCATCACGGCGGCGCTGACGGGAGGCGCCGCGATGTACGACTACAGCGTCCTCGAAGGCGGCCGGCTGTCCCTGATGGCCCCGGACGGCCGGACGGTCCTCTACAAGGTCACGCTCGCCGGGGACCATATGGAACTCGAAGGCTCGATGATGCTGTCGGCAACGAATTCCCAGCGCTTCCGGCGCCTGCCCGGCGGCCAGACGCTCGAGGAGGGCATCGAGGAACAGCAACGGCTCGACGAGGCGGCGTACCAGGAGCGCCACGACGCGCTCACCGAGTACCTCGAGCGCGACGACCTCGTCATGGCGCCGGTGACCCCGGGGGCGGGCGGTCCGGCGGCCATTGCGCTCGACCTCACGGCCGACGGACCCGGGCGCGGCTGGTACGACGATGCGCCGCCGCACCTGGACGAGCTCCACGCCGCCATCGATTCCGTCGAGAACGACGCGGCACTCCCGGCGCTGCAGATCACTTTCGGCGAGCAGCTCGACCCGCCGCCGCAGCAGGTCCGCGGCGCGAGCCAGATCACGTTCAATTCCTCTGGCGACGCCGACGAACCGCGCCTGGTCGCCCAGGTGACTTACGGGAGCACGCCGGTGGAGCTCGAGATCCGGCGGGATGCGAAACTGCACGCCGACATCGTCGGGCGCTTCGACGCCGAGAAGGAGCGCGTCGAGGCGTTGCGGGGACCGCTCCTCGCGGCGCTCAAGGATTACGCGGTGGTCGAAGGGCAAAGCGGCGCGCAGTACGAGAACCAGGCGACCAGCGACCGGTTCGTCCTGGTGCGCGACGCCGCATCCGGCAAGTTCAGCGGCGAGGGCGTGCTCGGTTACACCGACCGCCCGGCACAGGCAGGCACGGTAACCGCCGACGTGGTCGTGTTCGGCGACGAAGCCATGCTCGTCATCGAGGGCCTCTACCGGCGCTACGAGATGGCGCTCGCAGGCTCCGGCGGCGGCCAGCTGTCCGGCGCCTGGTTCCCGACCGGGACGCAGAACGGCTGGCAGTCGACGCTCGCGATCACGGAAGCCATCGACACAGCGGAGCGCGAGCGCCGTGCGGACGCACAGCGCAAGGCTTTGAGGGCCCTGGACCCCGACCTGCCGTACGTCGGGCGCGCGGCAGTGCTCGTGGACGCCTGGGGTGCGCCGCAGCCCTTCGTGATCCTTGCGGTGACGCCCGGGGCGAGCGACAGCTACACCGCGACGGCGCGTTATCCCTCCATCAGCATGGAGGTCGCCATGTCCGGGGGGCTGGTCGAAACGCTAACCGGGCCGGTGCTGCAGCTTCGCGCGAGCAGCATGAAAATCGATCCGGGCATGGCGGGCATGATGGCGCTCAACCTCGTCGAGCGGCAGGTGACGAGCCAGGTCTGGTCGCTGACGCTCGCCGAACCGGGCGAGGCCGCCAGCCGGCTCGAGGGTGGCGGGACCGGCATGGGGGCCGTGTCGCTCGAGCCCATGACCGATGCCTGGAAGCGGCGCCAGGCCGATGCGGTCCGGCAGGCGCTCTCGGCGGGCGCGAAGTTCGATGCCTGGGCGGTCATCTACCGCGACCAGCCGGCGACCGTGTTCGAGCACAGGCTGGATGCCTCGAGCGGCGCGTTGACCGCGGTGGTACCGGAGCGCTCCGCGTCCATGAACATCCGGGCCGGGCAGACCTTCGCGGGCAAGCTCACGGAGGCGGACGGCATACCGCAGGCGGATTTCGCTTACACCATGAACAACATGGCGGACTACACCATGCGCTGGTGGGCGTACGTGGAACCCGACGACGACATCCTGCTCATCGGGAACTTCGCCCAGGTCAGTACGGGGAAGGCGTGGGCCCCCGGCTTTGAAATGCAGCTTGCCCGCTGACCGGGACAGCCGATCAACAGAAACATGACCAACAAGAGTATTACCACGGGGACATGCACATGAGAACGAACGAACAGTGGATTGCCTGCGCGCTTGCCGCCGGCCTGCTTGCGGCCTGCGGCGGCGGTATCTCGGGTGAATACGGCGGCGAGGAATGTCTCTACGAAAAGCTGTCCTTCGAGGGTGACGACAAGGTGTACATCACGTTTTTCGGCGTGGAGCAGCCCGGAACGTACCGCATGGACGGCGACCGCGTGATCGTGACGGCTTCGAGCGGCGACGCCATCGTTTTCACCAAGGACGGCAGCGATCTCACCGCCGGCATGCTCGGCGAAACGATGACCTGCAGCCGCCAGTAGGGGCGGGCGGCGACGACGACGTATCCCGGGGCGGCCCGGTTCAGGCGGCACGCACCTCGCTCGCCGCCTGCCCGGCGCTCCGCGCCAGCCATTTCGCCGTCAGCGGGCTGTGCGGCTTCTTTGCGAGGCGCTCGTTCGCGAGGCCCTGCGCTACCGGGCCGATGCCGCCCCGCATCGCGGCCTCCGCGAGCGTCCAGTCGATGATGTCCCGCTGCGCGTTGCTGCCGCCGAACGCGTTCGCGATCGCGCGGCCGTTCAGCAGCAGGTCCACCGCCGCGCCGTACCTGCCGCGCCAGAACGCGATGAATCCTTCGACGAGCGGCAGTGCATGCCGGGCGGCCCACTGGCCCATCTCCGACGGCGAGGACGCGCTCGCCCGCAACGCGGCCACGACCCGCTCGACCTCGCGGTCGAGACCGGCGCCAAGAAACGCCATGACGGCGTGCCAGTCGTTGAAGGGATAGGTGACGCCGTCCGCGTGCGGCCGCCAGGCGTCCGCGAGTTCGATCCAGCGGGCGCCCACGTCCACGCCGGACAGGTGCAGGCGCCACAACATCGCGGATGCGTCGATGAGCTGCAGCGCGACGCCGTTTTGCTCCTCCCGGATATTGAGGTCGTAGAGCGCAAGCGCTTCGTCGTCCTGGCCGAGTTCCAGGTGAAACAGCGCGCGGTGCCACCAGTTGTGCACCTTGAACAGGTTGTCGTCGCCCGTCCACCAGGGCTCCCTCGCGATCATCCAGCCGATGCCGTCTTCCGGCCGGCCCTGCATCTCCATCACGTGCACCACGGCGTGGTGCGCCCAGCAGTCCAGCGGCTGCAGCGCGACAGCGCGCCTGCCGACGTCCTCGGCGTGCGCGTAATCGCCGCATTCCTCGAGCCCGAAGGCGTACATGCCGAGCACGATCGGATAGCCCGGGACGTCCGGCGACCAGTTCGGCAAGACCCGCGCTATCCGGTCGCGCAGGTTGCGGGCGTTGGCGCAGAAGAAGTCGAGCAGGTGACCCGACTGGAGCGCTAGCAGGTCGCGGGGGTAGCGCATGTTGTGCCGGTCGAATGCCGCTCCCGCCTCCGACCACTCGCCGGCCATGAGCAGCTCGAGGGCCGCCACGTGCGAGCGCTCGCGGTCGTCGAGCGGCAGGGCCCGGGCGTTTTGGAGCAGGTTGCGCGCCTCGGCGATGGCCGCGGGCTCGGACGTGGAGGCGAACAGGTGCGCCTTCGCGATGTGCACCATCGGCATGCCCGGCGCCGCCTCGAGGGCCCGGTCGAGCAGTGCCACCGGGTCGCCGCGGTAGATGTTGTAGGCGTCGATCGCCTGGTCGAACAGGGCGGCCGCCGCGGCGGACGCGCCTGTCATACCGTTGCCTTGCTGGTCGGTCAGCATGATCCGTGTCTCCTCGCCCGGCGCCCGGGCACCCCGGCCCGCCGTGCGGCGGCACCGTGTACGTGGTCATCCACTTTGTTGTTACGCTATACGGCAATTCGTCGGCGGGAAATGACCGATCCGCCGGAACTTTTGTCCGATCCGCCGCGTGCGGTGTGAGCCTTTCGGCTATGAATGCAGTTGCGGAAGTCATCCGGACGATGCGCCTGACGGGCGGCATGTTCCTGGACGCGGAGTTCACGGCGCCCTGGTGCGTGACCTCGCACGTCGAACCCGACGACTGCGCCGCCTTTCTTCCCATGCCGCGCAACATCGTGGCCCTGCACTACGTGTGCTCGGGAAGGCTCGAGGTCGCGGTTGCGGGCGAGACTCCACTGTCCGTGGGCCCCGGTGAAATCATCGCCCTGCCGCGGAACGACCCGCACGTCCTCGGCAGCAGCCTCGACCTCGAGCCGGTCGCCCCGCACGGCTTCACCGAACCGGGCGCCGATGGCCGGCTTGCCAGCATGCGCCTCGGCGGCGGCGGCGAGGCCACGCGAATCGTCTGCGGGTTCCTCGGTACGGAGCGGCTCGACGATCCCGTGCTCAGGCTGTTGCCGCGACTGCTGAAACTCAAGGTTGCCGAGGGCGCCTCCGGCGAGTGGATCGAAAGCTCATTCCGGTTCGCCGCGCGCGAGTTTGCCGACAGCTCGACCCGTTCCGCCGCAGTGCTCGCGCGGCTCGCGGAGGCGCTGTTCATGGACGCGGTGCGCCGCTACCTCGACGCTCTCGACGACGGGGACGGCAACGCCTGCGCCGGCATGCTCGACCCGAAGATCGCGAGCGCTCTCGGCCTCATGCACGAACAACTTCGGCATCGCTGGACGACGGAGGCGCTGGCGCGCAGGGTCGGCCTGTCGCGCTCCGCTTTCGCAGACCGGTTCACCCGCGAAATGGGCGAAGCGCCCATGCGATACCTCGCGCGCCAGCGCCTGCGCCAGGCGTCCGAGCGGCTGAACGAAACGCGGGACTCGCTCGCCGTCATCGCCTTCGAGAGCGGGTACGAGTCCGAGGCGGCCTTCAGCCGGGCGTTCAAGCGCGAGTTCGGCGTGCCACCGGCGACGTGGCGAAGAAACGTGGCGCAACCGCACTGACCAACCCGGAACCTTCCCATGCCCGAGCAGACCGCCACCCACGTTGCCACCGCCCCGGCGCCCGAGAGGCTGGCCGACATGTTCCCCGTCCTGACGGCCGTGCAGCTGGACGAAATCCGCGCGTTCGGCACCGAGCGGGAGTTCCCGGCCGGCGCGATGCTGTGGAACGTCGGTGACCGCAACGTCGATTTCCACGTGGTGCTCGACGGCACGCTGCAGATCGTCAGGCGGGATGCATTCGGGAGGGAGACCGTGCTGTTCGACGAGGGCCCGGGGCAGTTCAGCGGCGACATCGTGGCGCTGTCCGGGCGGGCCCGCCGGGTCGCCGGCCGTGCAGGCAGCGCGCTCTCCGTCATCGCGATCTCGCCGGAGCGGCTGAAGGAGCTGATCGTCACGCACGCCCGTCTCGGCGAAATAATCATGCGGAGTTTCGTCCTGCGCCGGGTTCGGCTCATCGCCGACCACGCGAGTGATCTCCTGGTCGTCGGCTCGCGCTACTCCGGCGCGACGCAGCAGCTGCAGGATTTCCTGACCCGCAATGCGCAGCCGTACACGTTCCTCGATCTCGACAGCGACGACGCGCTGCCCGAAATGCTCGGTCGCCTCGATTTCAGCTGCGACGACGTGCCATTGCTGATCACGAGCGCGGGAGAACCGCTGCGCAACCCGGCGCTCAGAACCGTGGCGGAGCGTATCGGCATCTCGGAGCAGCTGGACGAGTGCCACGTGCACGACGTCGCCGTGGTGGGCGCAGGCCCGTCGGGGCTCGCGTGCGCCGTGTACGCGGCCTCCGAAGGGCTCGATACCGTCGTCTTCGATTCGGTGGCGCCCGGCGGGCAGGCGGGGACGAGTTCCAAGATCGAGAACTATCTCGGCTTCCCGACCGGCATCTCCGGCCAGGCGCTGGCCGGCCGGGCCTACGTGCAGGCGCAGAAGTTCGGCGCCCGGGTCGAGATCCCGGCCTGCCTCAAGGAGCTCGCGTGCGGCAACCCGTATCACGTGCTGACGCTCGACAACGGCGACACCGTGCGTGCGAGGAGCGTCGTCATCGCCGCCGGCGCACGCTACCGCAAACCGCCGCTCGAAAACCTCGAGCGATTCGAAGGCGTCGGCGTGCACTACGGCGCCACGTTCCTCGAGGCGCGGCTGTGCCGCGACGAAGAAGTCGTCATCATTGGTGGCGGCAACTCGGCCGGCCAGGCGGCCGTGTTTCTCGCGGAGACGGCGGCGCAGGTGCGGATCCTCGTGCGCGGCGAAGGCCTCGCCGAGAGCATGTCGCAGTACCTCATCCGGCGCATCGAGACGACGCCGAACATCGAACTGCTCCCGTACACGGAAGTGATGGCGCTCGGCGGTGACCGGGAGCTCGAGTCGGTGCGATGGCGCGACCGGCTCACCGGCAGCGAGACGGAACGGCCGGTGCGGCACCTGTTCGTGTTCATCGGCGCGACGCCGAACACCGAGTTTCTCCCGGAGGCGGTCGTGACCGACGCGAAGGGCTTCGTGTGCACGGGGCCCGAGATCGAGTCGAGCGGCAACGGCCACCGCTGGCCGCTGACGCGCGCACCGTACCTCCTGGAGACGAGCTGCCCGGGCGTGTTCGCCGCCGGCGACGTGCGCGCGACCTCCACCAAGCGCGTTGCCTCGGCCGTGGGCGAGGGCTCGGTCGCCGTCCAGTTCATACACGCATTCCTGGCGTCGAGGGGCGGCTGAGGCAATGCCGGACCGCTGCCGGCATGTGTCTCGTACAGCCGCAACCGACGACGGGGCCCTATAATCGTCACAGGACCGCCGGTCGGGCGGCAGGAGAGCACGGATGAAACATGGCCTCGTAACGTCGACGATGCTGGTTGCTGCCGCCGTACTGGCGCTGGCCGGCGGGGCGCAACGGGCGCACGCCCAGCAGGGGACCGGCGAAAAGCTGGCCGAATACACGGCAGCCGCTCGCGAGCGCCTCGGCCTGACGGACGAACAGGTCGAGCAGATCCGGCCACTCATGGAGGAGCGCAACCGACGCTTCGCCGAGATCCGCGAGCGTCACGCGGGGGACGACTCGCGTGCGGCGAAGCGCGCGATGATGAAAGAGGCCCGCGCGGCGCAGACGGATTACGAGGCGGCCGTCGAGCCGCTGCTCACCGAGGAGCAGGTCACCGAGTGGCGCGCGATGCAAAAGGAGATGCGCGCGGAATTCAAGGAGCGGCGGAGAGCGGCGCAGACGGCCGAGGGCGAATCGCCTACAACGCCGACGCCGTGAGATTCAGGAGCGCGGGGACGTCCTTCGGGTTGTACAGGCCGAGCTGGGATATCGGCAGGGGCTTGTCCGGCTGCGCGCTGACGATGATGGTCGATTTGCCGCCGAGAAATTCCTTGTAAGGCTCGATGAAGTACTCATCGAACGTGATGCCGTTCGCCTCGCCGAAGTAATGCAGGGCGTCGAGTTGCGCCTGCAGGACCTGCCCGGCGGTGAGTCCTAGCGACTCGCAGTACTTCGTCACCCGCCCGTTCAGCGACCGGTCGGTGTACTCGATCGCGACGCTGCGCAGCGCCGGCCGGTACGCCGTGCCCTTTGCGAATTCCGCCGCCGCGTCGCCGTCGAGATCGATGTCCATGCTCATGCGCCACATGTCCTCGATCCCGGCGTCCACCGCGATCACATAGTGTGTTGCTGCGTTGCGGAACCGGAACGAGGCCGACAGGACCTGTTCGTCGTACCCGAGCGCCTCGAGCGCGCCGGGCGAGAAGCCGTACTTGCCGACGCATTGCGCCGCCGGCAGTGCCTCGTCCGCGGCGCCCTGCGCCGCGACGCGAAACTCGTGCATTTTCAGGAAAAGGTCGGAGCGCGTACCGATACGCAGGCCCTCGACGAGAAAGCCGATCTCTTCGGGAGCCTCGCCGCCTGAGCCGAAGCCCGACGGCAGGTCGCCGAGCCGGAGCAACGAGAAAAAGCTCGGCGTGTCGATGCCGATCCGGTCGATGCGAATCGGGTCGCGAAAGCCGCTGACAGTAGCGATGACGCCGTCCACGGTGAGTTCGCCGGTGAGCGTCGAACTGATGCCTTCGTACTCGACGTCCATGTACGGCGAAACCATCGTCACCGCGCGATCGACGCTGCCGCGCACTTCATTGTGCAGCCAGGCCTTCGAGCCGAAGTAGCCGACGGCGGCGAGGATCACGATTCCAACAAGCAATTTCACGAGGTCATCCGGTGACGGGCGTTTGCAGGCGAGGAGCGATTGTGGCGTCCGACCGCGACCGGATGAAACGGCAAGGTTCACAGTTCCGCGATCCCGGGCCGGTCCCGGGTCCGGGTTTGAGTGGCAGCGGCCGTTGTGCTGAGATTGCTGCTTGCCCACAAGGAGCCTGACGATGAGTCGTTGCATTTCGCCGCGCGTGCAGCTCGTGCTGCCCACGATCCTGTTCTGCCTGCTGGCGATGGTGCCGGCAGAAGCCGCCGAGAGCGCCGCCAAGGAGGCCGCCGTGCAGTCCGTCGCGAAACACGGGGACGAACTCGTGGACCTGTCCGACCGCATCTGGGCCTGGGCCGAGACCGCGCTCGAGGAATACGAGTCGGCGGACGCGCTCGCCGCCTACGCGGAGCAGCAGGGTTTCGAGGTGGAGCGCGGTATCGCCGGCATGCCGACGGCGTTCGTCGCCAGCTACGGCACGGGGCGGCCGATTATCGCGGTCATGGGCGAGTACGACGCGCTGCCCGGGATCTCGCAGAAGGCCGTGGCGGAAAAGACGCCGTTCGAGGAAGGCGCCGCCGGCCACGGCTGCGGCCACAACATGTTCGGTGCCGCGAGCATCGGCGCCGCGGTCGCCATCAAGGAGCAGATCGCAGCGGGCGCGCTCGACGGCACCGTGCGCTTCTACGGCACGCCCGCCGAGGAGGCCGTAGGCGGCAAGACCTACATGGCGCGTGACGGCGTCTTCGACGACGTCGACGTCATGCTCGCCTGGCACCCGGGCGACATCACCCGCGCGGACACCACGTCGAGCCAGGCGATGGTCGACCTCATCGTCGAGTTCGAGGGGCGGACGGCGCACGCGGCGAGCGATCCCTGGAACGGACGCAGCGCCGTCGATGCGCTGGAGCTCTTCACCGACGG
Organism: Woeseiaceae bacterium; assembly: GCA_036276805.1. Taxonomy (GTDB): domain Bacteria; phylum Pseudomonadota; class Gammaproteobacteria; order Steroidobacterales; family Woeseiaceae; genus UBA1847. The sequence continues at coordinate 15,920 of DASUOE010000041.1, forward strand.
CGTCAACATGATGCGGGAGCACATCAAGCCGACGTCGCGCATGCACTACGCGATCGTCGCCGGCGGTGACGTGCCGAACGTCGTCCCCGATTACAGCAGGGTATGGCTGTGGCTGCGCGACTGGCAGCGCTCGGAGGTCGAGGACTTGCTCGCGCGTACGCGGAAACTCGCGGACGGCGCGGCGATGATGACGGAGACGACCGCCACCCTGACCGTGCAGGCCGGGAGCTGGGAGATCCTCACCAACCGCGCCGGTGCGGAGCTGATCGATGCGAACCTGGCGTGGCTCGGCACGCCCGCCTACACGCCGGACGAGCAGGCGTTCGCGAAGGAGATCCAGCGGGCCACGAACGTGCCGGAGACCGGCATCGACACGGCAATCCACCCGCTGGACGGCCAGGTCGAGGAAGGCGGATCGACGGACGTCGGGGACGTGAGCTGGGTCGTGCCGACCCTGCATTTCACCGTGGCGACCGCACCGAAGGACGCACCCTGGCACGCCTGGCCGGTCGTCGCCACCGGCGGGATGTCGATCGGCCACAAGGGCATGCTGCTGGCCGCGAAGACGCTGGCCGCGACGATGGTCGACCTCTACGAAGACCCCGAAGCCGTGCGGGCGATCACGGATGAGTTCCGGGAGAAGCGCGGCGACGTCGTCTTCAAGGCGTACCTGCCGGAGGGGCCGCCGCCGGTTCCGGAGGCACCCGCAACGCCTTGAGCCACGCCAGGGCGACGCGCAGGAACGGCCCGGCATCCGCCCTGCCGCCGGCGCCGCGGAAGGCCGCCTCCGCGCTGTCGAACAACGTGAAATGGTGGTCCATGCGCGGAATCTCCTCGAAGCGCGCGAGGCCGGCGCCGTTGCGGTTGACGATGTGCACCACGGTCTCGTGGCCGGCCCGGTTCTCGAACCAGTCGTACTCGCCCATGACCATCAGCACCGGCACGCCGATCTCGCCCCACGCGGCAGTGAAATCCGCCTGCTGCGCCTGCTGGTGAAAGGCGAAGGGACGGCCGTAGTGATCGGTGGCCGAAGTGCCGACGACGCCGGCCCAGACGGCCGCCATGGCGGGGTCTGCCGCGATGATGTCCGGCGGGTCACGGCCTTCGAGAAGGTAGCGGGCGTGAAAAGCGCTGTGCTCGCGCATGCGGGTCGCGATCTCGCCCGCCGCTGTGCCGCCGCGCTCCATCGCGTTGCGGTCGAAGGCGAGCATGCGCTCGAACCAGGTCTTCGAGCCGCCGCCCCAGCCGAGGACACCCACGACGCCGGGCGCACCCGCCGCCACCTGGCCGGCCATGCGCGAGCCCATGCTGGCGCCGAACACCACGATCCGCGACGTATCCACGTCGTCGCGGGCTGAGAGCGCCGCCAGCGCGGCGCGCTGGTCCGAGAGTTCGGTGACGTAGTCGAGCGCGGAGCACGGCCCGCCTCCCGAGTCGCCGACGCCGCGCTTGTCCGTGCGCATGATGGCAAAGCCGGAGTTGCGCACCATCCCGCGCAGCATCTGCGACCAGCCGTCCGCGGCGTCGGGTCCGATCTCGACCGTGTCGCAGGACAGCCACTGCACGAACTGGATCACCGGCGGCTTTTGCACTCCCTCGGGCCGGGTGAGGATCGTGCGCAACTCGACCCGGCCCGCCACATCGAGCGAACCGTACGTCGTGACGATGCCCGGGTGAGTTTCGTCCGCGGCGCCCGCGCGCCGCTGCAGGTCGCTCCCGGCGGACGGGGCGGTGACGATGAGACCGAGAAGCGCGACGGCGCCGGTGAACCGTTGCATGGCAGCACTCCGTATGTGTACAGGCCGGCAAGGCTACGCCGGCGCGGGGCCGGCAGGCTTGCCGAATCCTCGACGAATGCTTGCCGATTTCTCGATATCGGCGGTTCCGGTCGAAAAAAAGCCGGTCCCGTACGGGACCGGCAGGGGCGCCTGGTCAGGATGACCTGGTCGGGGTGACCGGCGCCGGGAGTGCGCCGAGAGGTGCCTTAAGGAAAGTCGACCGTGGTGACCTCGCCCGCCGCGATGGTCGCCGGCTTGCCGTCGGCCGGCTCGAAGACCGTGCCGTCGCAGGTGAAGGCCACTTCGTAGTCGCCGGCGACGAGATAGCCGACCTCGTACGCATGACCTGCGGTGCCGTCGCCATTGTCCACGGGGTGAACCATCGCGGTGGAAACGACGGCTTCGGTATCTTCGACATCCGCTTCGTTCGGTACGACGCCGTCGGCGAACACGAAAATCGACGGCTCGCACGGTTCTGCCGTGACCGGGTCGACGGCCGTCGCCAGTTCGGCGGCGACCGCGCCGAGCAGCGTGCCGACTTCCAGGTTGTTGACGAGCTTCAGCGTCGGTTTGAAGATCATGTCCGGCGCGAGCCCGGGCGGAGTGACGAGCGAGCGCATGAGGTCCACTTCGATCGTGAAATTCGCGGTCTGGTCCACGGCAATGACGAAGTCTCCGTTGATCTGCAGGCCGCGCTCATCGCCGCTCGGCACGAACAGGTTGTGCACCGTGCCGTCCTCGAACGCGATATAGGATTCTTCCCCGGCGCACAGTTCGCTGCCCGGGTCGTCCCCGGTGCCGCCTGTGCCGCCCGCGCGCGCATTCACGCCGAGGCGCATGTATTCGTACGCGCCCACCGGCATCGGCTCCATGAACAGGAGCGGTGCAGCGTTCGCGCCCTGGAACTCCAGCAGGTTGACGTTCAGGACGGCGCCGAGATCCACCGTGAACGGCGCGCCGTCGCCCGCGACCTTGAACTCGATGTGATCGAAGGCGATGCACACCTTGGTCGCATCGTGCACCGGGGCGTCGCTGACGCCGAGAGAAAGGTAGCCGGTGCCGTTGTCACTGCCGTCTCCGCCCGAACTTCCGCAACCGGTCAGCCCCAACACAGCAGCAAGCATCGAGGCTGACAACACCATTCCCTGGCAGGTCCTGCGCATCTCGTTCTCCTGAAATACAGCAGTCATCACGGACGGGAACGACCGGCACCGGCCGTTCGGTACAGCGCGCCGTTGTCACCCGGTCGCGCCGATTGCAGGTGGAACGACACCTGACAGAATCTGGTTGCAAAGATTTTACATAATGTCAGCCCGCACGAGCGAGACGTGGTTCCGGAGCGCTTGCGTGCGATATGCCACCATGCGATGCAACCAATTCGGCAGGGCGGACGTTTACAGTCCTGCCAGGAGACCTCGATGCCGGGCGACGACAGGCGACGAAACCGCGGGCTGACCACGCTGACGGCTCTGCTGCCGCGCGCGCGGCGGCCGCGGGATCGCTTCGAGGCGCTGATGCAGCCCCACATCGACGCGCTGTATGGTGCTGCCCGGCGCATGACCGGCTCGCCGCACGACGCGGAGGACCTGCTGCAGGAGGTCTACATGCTGGCGTTCGATCGATTGTCGGAACTCGAGGGAATCGAGTATCCGCGGGCATGGCTGATGCGAGTGATGTACCACAAGTTCATCGACGGCCGGCGCAGGGACGGGCGCTCGCCGATCGGGCGCAGCGCGACGGGGGCCGAATCGCCCGAACCCGACACGATTGCAGCGACGACCGGCGCGCCCGACGAGGCGCTGCAACAGAAGCAGGAGCTGAAACGGATACTCGCCGCCATGCGGCGACTCGATGCCGAGAGCTGTGCGCTCGTCGCGATGCACGACGTCGAGGGCTACGGGATCGACGAACTGAGTTCAATGACGGGTATGCCGGCGGGCACCATCAAGGCGCGGCTGCACCGGACGCGAGCGAAGCTCGGCCGCCTGCTGAAGGCCGGGGAACCCGGGCGGCCCGAATTGCGGATCGTGGGGACGGACGAATGAACTGCAGGGATTTCGAAACGGCGGTTGAAGAGCTGCTGGCCGCGGACCTGCCGTGGGCGGCCGAGTCCGAGTGCAGGCAGCACGCCGCCGGCTGCGCGCCCTGCCACGACGTACTGACCGGAGCCGAAGCCCTGCTGCGGGTGCGCGACCGGCCCGTCGGGGCCGTGCCGCCGGACCTGTCCGCGAGACTCCTGGACCGCGCGTTGCCGCCGCCGGCCGCGCCTCAGCCGGCCGCGCGGGGGCGCGGCTTCTGGCAGGGCGCCGCCGCCGGCGCCGCCGTCGCCGCCGGCCTCGCGATACTGATCGTCGGCGTGCAGCGTCCCGCCGTCTCCGTGAACGACATGCCGGAGTTGCAGAGCGCGGAGTTCCGGGTGGCGCTCGAAGAACGGCGGCTGATGGATCTCGCGATAGAGTCGGACCGGCCGCTGGTCAACGCCCGCATCTCGATCGAGCTGTCCGGCGGCGTGGAACTCGATGGCTACGGCCTGCAGCGGGTCGTAGAATGGAACACCGACCTCAAGGCGGGGATCAATCGATTGAGCCTGCCGCTCGTCGCCGTGGATCCGGAAGGCGGCCGCATGGTCGTCAGGCTGAGCCACCCGCAGAGCGAGAAGGTTTTTGTCGTGCGGCTCCGCACCGAGGCGTGATTATGTCCAGCGGAGGCAACCGCGCTGGCTTCGAGGACGATTACTTCAAGGACAATAACCGTCCGAACCCGGCGCGCCGCACCGTTCGACGCCGGACCGGCAGGCAGACGTCGTCATGAAGAAGTTTGGTCCACACGCCCGTATCGCTGCTGCTTATGCACTGGTGGTGTTCGTGGCACTCGTAACGCTTGGCGCGTCGAACGTCGCGGCGGCAGAGGACGAAGACGACGAGGCGGAAATCACCATTCGCCTGATGGGTTCGGCCGACGCGGAGCGACCCGAAGCCGTCACCGAGCAGATCGTGTTGCCGCCGGCGGCGCGGGAAGACACCGCCGCCGTGGAAAACGCACGTCGCGGCGGCGAGCGCGGGAACGACGACCGCGACAGCGGCCGCGAGCACGGGCTCGCCACCGCGGACGAGGCGCGCGAGCGCGGCGCCGAAATGTCGGAAGAGGCGCGCGAGAACGCCGAGAACCGCGGTCGCTCCGAGGAACGCCCGGACCCGCCCGGGCGGCCCGACGATCCCGGCCCGCCTGACAATCCCGGCCCGCCGGACTGAGGGTTCGACATAGCGGCCCGCTCCAGCGGCCAGAAAGCCGCTGGCCGCGACCGAAAGCTCAAGGCCGTACCGGACACCAGTTCACAATTTGGTGACGGCGGACTCGCGGCGGCGCCGCACTCCTGTAATCTCTTCGCTATTTCGACGCGACGGGATGAGGATGCGCCTCGGTGGCCGCATACTGCTGACGGTAATGCTGCTCATGGCAGTCCTCGGTGCAGCCCTCGGTGCAGCCCGGGCAGACACGGCGAGTGACTGGCAACAGGGCCAGGAGGCGTGGAACCGCGCCGACTACGCGGCCGCGCTCCTGCATTTCCAGTCGGCCCGCGACGCGGGACTCGATTCCGCCGCCGTCCACTACAACATCGCCGTCTCGCAATACCGGCTGGAGCGCTACGAGGACGCAGCGGAGAGCTTTGCGCTGATTGCCCGGCGCTTCCCGCCGATGCGCGCGCTCGCCGAATACAATCTCGGCCTCACGGCCGAGAAACGGGGCGATGCAGACGGCGCGCGCGGCCATTACCTCGCCGCCCATGCACAGGCGGCAGACGATCCCAAGCTGCGCGTTCTCGCCTCCCGACGCCTGCGTACGCTGGAATCCGACGAAGTACCGCCCGCGAGCGCCTGGACCGGCGCGCTCGGCCTGCGCGCCGGCTACGACAGCAACGTCGCACTCCGCGACGATGCCGGCCTGCCCGCCGGCACGACGACCGAGAGCCCTATGCTCGACATGTTCGCCACGGTGCAGAGTCCGAAGCCCGTGCATGCCGGGCCCGTCGCGAACGCGAGCCTTTACGTCGTCCGTTACGCCGACGCCGGCGAATTCGACCAGGCCGAGATCCGCGGCGCCGTCGGCTACGACGGCCGCCGCGGTCCGTGGCAATGGCACTTCGGGGCCCAGGTGGGCGCGGGCAGCATCGGCTCCGACGCGTTCGACCGCAGGGCAGGTCTCTATACGAGTGCCAGCCGGCCGGTCGGCGAATCCGGCGTGGCGGGATTCTCGGCCCAGTACGACGACATACGGGCAGCCGACGACGACTGGGCCGGAATCACGGGGAACCGCTGGCTCCTCGACGGCCGCTACACCTGGGTCAGGCGCGAGCACCGGGTCCGGCTGCGTGTCACGTACGAATCGAACGACCGCGCCGACGCCGGCGTGTCGCCGGTCCGCAACCGGTGGATCGCCGATTACCGGTACCTGGCCGCCAACGACTTCAGTTACGAAATCGGCTTGGAGTACCGCGACAGTACCTACGACGACCTGGAAGTCGGCCGCGACGAGCAACTCACGAGCGTGCGCGCAGCCGTCGGTTACGCCGCAAGTGCGCGTTGGCTGTACCTGCTGGAACTCAGGGCGTCGGACAACCAGTCCACGGACCCGGAATTCGACTACGACCGCGAACTGATCTCGATCGGCGTCATGCGCCTGTTCTGACGCGGCCGCCGCCCGGGTTGCGGTCAGCCGGCAACCCCGAGGCCGCTGCCGTGCCTGCGGCGGTACGCCGTCGGCGTCATGCCGACACGTGCCTTGAACGCGCGGTTGAAGGCGCCGATCGACCCGTAGCCCACCTGCATCGCGATGCAGAGCACCGGCCGGCGAACCTGGTCCGGCCGGGCGAGCTCGGCGCAGGCTGCCCGGATGCGCCATGCATGCAGGAAATCGTTGAAGTTGCGGTATCCCATGCCTGTGTTGATTGCACGCCGCAGCACGTGTTCCCCCGTATTGAGCCGCCTTGCCAGGCCGCCGATCGTCAGGCCTTCCTCGAGGTACACCCGTTCCTGTTCCAGCAGGCGTCCGAGCTGTGCCAGCACCGCGGCCTCGACACGGGTCAACGCGTCCGACGTCGCGGGACGCGCCGGCTCGAGCCAGTTCGGCGTCCGAACCTGCAACAGGCACCCGGCGGCGGCCAGGAACACGCCGGTCACGACGAGCATGTTGGCCCGGATGAGCGGCAGGGGCGTCGCCGTGTCGAACGCCAGGTTCGAGACCTGTACGGCAAGTGCCGTGGCGAGATATGCCGCGGTCCCCGCGACGAACATAAGCCGCAGCCGGCGGCGCCGTTCCACCAGGTCGACGCCCAGGTCACGCCACGCCGCGCTGAGCCCGAGGACGACGAATGCCGCCAGCGTGCCGTCGAAGCCGAAGCCGGCGACGGCTTCCCACTCGCCCGCGCGCCCGGCCCGGTAGCGTTCGAGGAAGACCAGCTGCTGCCAGGTACCGGCTATGGCGACGGCGGCGGCGATCGCGCCATCCCGGCGCGTGAATCGTGTTTCCTCGGCGAACACCGCCCGCGCCAGCAGCCAGAACCACACTGGCTTGGTAACGCAGAGCGCCGTCAATGGCCACGTAAGGAGTGCCGGCACGGCGGCCGATCCGGGGACGGAAGTCAGGAAGAAGGCAGCGACCGCGAGGGCGAACATCGCACCGGGCAGGGCTGCCCGTTGCCGGCGGACGGTCGGCAGCAGCACGGCCGCAAGCAGGATCGCCGCCATGACGACAACTGTGCGAAGGACGATATCGACAGGCATGGGTCGAACCGTACGCTGGGACGACCTGCTGTTTGAGTGCCGTCGCGGTTTGAAGTTCGCCACCGTCGAGGGGAACATTACCGCCGCGCCAACTGATGGCCTTCGGGCCGCCTTCAATTCGCGGCGTTACCGCCGCTCCTACAGTCGCAACGACTGACGACTCCCGCGGCTGCAGGAGCGGCCGTGAGGCCGCGAACGGTTCGCGCTCTCCGGCCGTGACGAAAACGCCTTGGCATCCGGCCGCGATCCATTCGCGGCGTTACCGCCGCTCCTACGGTCACAACGACCACGCTTCGCCGGCTATTGCGCGTCTTCTTCTCCGTCGTCGTCGTCGTCGTCGCCGATGCCCAGGCGATTGCCCAGACCATCGCCCAGCCCATCGAGCACCCCGTCCGCCCGCTCGCTGAGTTCGTCGCGCACGCGGTCCTCGACCGACTCCGCTGCGGCGGACTCCAGCACTTCCCGCAGCAGGGGTTCGAGAATCTGCCGCGCGAGTTCTTTGCCGGTCGCGCCGCCGCTCCTGGCACCGATGTCGGTGAGCACGATGTCCGGCACGTCGACGGCGCGCTGTTCGTCGAGCTCATGCACCGCGACCGAAGCCGTTGCGCCCGTGAGCGCGAAGCGCTCGATCACGATGCGGGGGCCGGCCTCGCCGGGTTCCGGCTCCGGCCCGGCATCGGCGCGCAGGTTGTCGAGCAGTGCCTGCAGGTTGTTCCGCGTGCCGGACTGGACGATCGCAAGCGTGGCCTCGTCGGCCTCGATGCTTTCTATGACGATCGGCTCGCCGAACAGCGAGGCGGCGTCGAGTGCCAGCCTGAGATTGCCGAGCTCGATCGCCGGTTCCGCGTCGAAACCGTCGGGGTTCGCCACCGTGAGGCCGCTGATCGACCCGGTCGCTGCCCCGAGGTCGATCGACACGCCGTCGACACGCACCGCCGTGCCGGTCGCAGCCGAGCCGTGCTCCTCGATGAGGTTCTCCACGATGCCGTCCACGTTGGACGCGAAGTAGTACATCGCCCCGGCGATCGCGATCACCAGCACGACGATCACGATCCCGAGAATCCTGAATGGCCTGCGCATGTTTCCGTTCCTCCAATGTGCTCACACGAGCAATGGGCTCACATGGGCGCAGTGTACGGCGGCCGCGCCGGGGTCGCACCGCGCCAGCCAACCCCGCCAGGTTGCGGGCAAGAGCCGTGCCGGACGATTGCACGCAGCCCTCGGTTCCGGTCCGGCCGGCGTCGCCTGAGCGTCATGCTAGTCCGCAACCGAAAGCGCAGGCTTTGCCAATGCCGCTATCTCCGACCACCAGCCGTCTTTCGGGAATACGTCCGCAAAGAACTCCTTGAAGACGCGGACACGCGCGGGGAGGTAGCGGTTGCCCGGCCAGACCAGGAGTAGCGGCGGTGCAAAGGCGACATGTTCGGCCAGGATCGGCGTGAGCTGGCCCTGCATCACGGCCGGGTAGGCGAGGGCATCCGGCAGTTGCGCGATGCCGCCGCCGGCCACCGCCGTGTGCGTCACCGCGTCGAACGACGACATGCGCAGCCGGCCCTTGGGAGTGATGCTCACCTGCTCGCCGGCCACGTCGAACACATAGTCGCGCGGCCGGCCGGTCGACTGCGACACGAACCGGATGCAATCGTGCCGCGCGAGTTCCGCGACGGACTGCGGCGTGCCATGCCGCGCGAGATACGCCGGCGACGCGCACGTCAGCCAGCGCGACTGAAACAACCGCTGCGCCACGAGCCCGGAGTCCGCCGGTACTTCGACGCCGCGGATCGCACAATCGATGCCTTCCTCGATGAGGTTGACGGCACGGTCGGTGAGCACGACCTCCACTTCGAGCTCGGGGTACGCGCGCGAAAAATCCGCGAGCGCCGCATAGAAGAACCAGTCGACGAACGAGTGCGGTATCGAGATGCGCAGGCGCCCGCGCGGCGCGAGCTTGGCGACCGAGAGCGCATCCTCCGCCTCGGCAAGCTCGCCCAGGATGCGCACGCAGTCCGCGTAGTAGGACTGGCCTTCCTCCGTCACGCTGAGCCGCCGCGTCGTGCGGTGCAGGAGACGCGTGCCGAGGCGCTTCTCGAGCTGAGCTACCGCCTCGGTGGCCGTTGCGCGCGCGATGTCGAGCGCTTCGGCCGCCCTCGCGAACGCACCGTGCTCGACGACGCGCACGAAAACCTGCATGCAGAAGTAACGGTCCATGCGACTCGCCCCCCTGGCCTCGTTGCCGCTATTGTTCGGATGTGCCGAACAATCAATTTAGTCCTGCCGGGTTTATTCGGCAACGGCCCCGCCCTAGATTTGGCGCCCGTCTTCACCGGAGCCCACACATGCCGCCCGCCGCTCGCTTCGTACTGCGCTTCGTCGCCGTTCCCGGCGTCGCGGCCGGCAAGGCGATGGCCGCCATAGCGATGGTCGCCCTGGCGATGGCCGCCCCGGCGATGGCCGCCGAGGCCGCGCCCTACGCGCCGCCGCTCCCGGAGCGGTTGAGCGACACCGGCCTCTATATCGCAGGGACCGTTTCGGCCGGCGCCGGCGAGCCCGCTCCCGGCGTGCTCGCCTACACGCCGCAGTACCCGTTGTGGTCGGACGGCGCGGCCAAGCAGCGCTGGCTTTACCTGCCGCCCGGTACCGCGATCGACGCGTCGAACCCCGATGCCTGGCAGTTCCCGGTGGGCACGAAGCTGTGGAAGGAATTCGGGCACGGGCGCGCCATCGAGACGCGCTATATCGAACGGCTGGCCGACGGCACGTGGCGATTCGCGAGTTACGTGTGGCGCGAGAGCGGCGACGACGCGGACCTCGCGGCCGCCGAGGGCGTTCCCCACCTGCCTGTCGCCGGCGCGCCCGGGGGGCGCTACGGCATCCCTTCGCGCGACGACTGCCTCGCCTGCCACGAGGGCGGCGCCACCCCCGTCATCGGCGTCAGCGCCCTGCAGCTCTCGCCGGATCGCGATCCGAACGTGCCGCACGCGGAGGCTCCGCGGCCGGGCGACGTCGACCTCGCCGTACTCAACGAGAGCGGCCTGCTCGCCGGCCTGCCGGGTGCACTGCTCGATACTCCGCCGAAAATCGCCGCGGTGTCCGCGACCGAACGCAGCGCGCTCGGTTACCTGCACGCGAATTGCGGCCATTGCCACAACGCGGCGGGACCGCTCGGCCTGCTCGACCTCGTACTCGCGCAGCGCGTCGACGCGGCGGCGAGCCGCGCCGAGGTGCTCGCGTCGATCGTCGAGCGACCGAGCGACTTCGAGACCGCCGGCGCCGCGACGCGCGTGACGCCCGGCAACCCGCAGGCGAGCGTCCTGGCGCTGCGCATGCACACACGCAACCCGCTTGCCCAGATGCCGCCGCTCGGCACGTCGATCGCCGACGTCGAAGGCGCGGCGCTGATCGAGCAATGGATACGAGAAGACCTGATTACAGGGGAGGAATACCTGCATGAACTACAAGCACAGCAACGTTAAGGGCCCGATGGTCGCGGCGGTCATCCTGCTGCTCGTCGTGGCTTCGCTGTCGTCGACGGCCAGGGCGGACGAGAGCACGGCGAACACGGAAACTCTGGAGCGCGGCCGTTACCTCGTCACCGTCGCCGGCTGCAACGACTGCCACACGCCGCTCACCAACGGACCGAACGGTCCCGAGCCCGACATGTCGCGCATGCTCTCCGGGCATCCCGCATCGCTCGTCATGCCGCAGGCGCCGGCCCTCCCGGACGGCCCGTGGACGGTCGTCGTCGCCGGGACGAGCACCGCCTGGTCGGGCCCGTGGGGCGTGAGCTTCACCGCGAACCTGACGCCCGATCCGGAGACCGGCCTCGGCAAGTGGTCCTTCAAGAACTTCAAGGACACGATCCGCACGGGCCGGCACCTCGGGCGCGGGCGGCCGATCCTGCCCCCGATGCCGATCCCGATGTACAAGCACTTCACGGATGCGGACCTCGAGGCGATCTTCACCTACCTTAAGTCCATCCCCGCGATCGAGAACGAGGTGCCGGACCCGATCGCGCCGGCGCCGGCATTGTAGGAGCGGCGCTCGCGCCGCGAATACGACTTCGCCTGGTGTTGGAGCGGCGCTCGCGCCGCGAATACGAATTCGCCTGACTTGCGGTGGAATTCACCGGGGTATTCGGCCGTGACGTTTAGTGCGCAGTCGTTACGCCGCGTCACAGTCGCGGCGTGACCGCCGCTCCTACTGCGGCGAGAACCGCGTCTCGAGCACGTTCAGTTCCTCGAGCAGGCGGTTCCACTCGGCGTACTTGCCCTCGAGCCAGGCATCGTAGGCCGTAAGGCGCTCGTCCAGTCGCTCAACGATCGGCCGCACCTCGTTGTCGAAGGCGACGGCCATGTCGTCGCGTTCCTCGGCCGTCATGCGGCTGAACTTGTAGTTTTCGTACGAGTGCAGCAGGGCATCGTAGCTGCCGCGCGGCCCCGGCGGCGTCGAGTCGGCGATGCGCCGCTCGTCCTGGGCTTCGTACTCGAGCGACTTCCTGCTGTACTTGCGCCACACGTCGTATACGGAAACGACGTCCTCGTGCAGCGTTGCGTATTTCTCGTCCGCGGCGTCGATGATGACGTACTCGGCTTCACGGATGCGCGTGATGCGGTCGAGCATCGGGTCGCTGCGCGCCGGCAGGCGGCTGAGCTCGAAGCGCCCGTCCGGCATCTCCGCGACGTACTGATCGAAGGCCTTCGGCGCGAGGCGCAGGCCGTAACGCATGAGCGCGAGGTCGCGGACATTCTCGAGGTGTTCCGCCGACTGCCCGGCGAGCGCCTCGCCGAGGCGCCCGGCCACTTCTGCAAACAGGCTCTCGTACGCCGGCTCGGCGCCTGCCGCGGCCGTTGCGGACGTAGCGGCCGTGAAGGTCTCGTCGAGCCAGGCAAGACCGCTTGCGTCGATGGCGCGCACCCGGATCGCGAGCTCGCGGCCGTCGGAGCGCAGGATGTCGCCGTGGATGACGAGTTCCTCGACCGGTGCGTCGTCGGCAACTACACGTACCACGCCCCAGTCGCCGCTCGCGGCCAGCCGCCGCCTGAGCGCGTAGGGCAGGAACTGCGCTTCGATCGTGCGCACGCGCGGGAAGATACCGAGTTCGGCGTACGTCGAGGTCGAGGCGACCCCGGTGCCGAAGTCCGGGATCGCGACATTCAGGTGCGCGGCCACCGCGTCCGCCCGTGCGCTGACCGATGCCAGCAGCAGGAGCGCCGTGAGCACGCATGAGATACCGGCGCGGGTCATTCGTCTTCCGCCTTCGTGCTGCACACGCGCTTCATCGTCAGCGTCTCGACACAGTGGAACTTCGACTGCGGCCGCTCGAACTTGCGGAAGAATCGCTGGAGCGTGAAGGGGACGCGCGACGTCGGCGAGGACACTGTCGTCACCACGCGCAGCTCGTTGCCGTCCGCCGATATCGTGAACCGGTGCAGGACGGTCAGCCCGTCCGCGAGCGTGAGCTGCGATACCAGGTCCTCGCCGTCCCAGCCGCAGATCTCGGCGCCACCGGGATTCTCGACCGGCTGCGACATCCCGTTCTCGAAACGGCACACGAGAGAGAAGTCGTCGTCACGTTCCACCCGGATTTCCTGGTCGTTCTGGACGATCGTGATGTCGTCGGAACGCGTGATGAGTTCGGTGAACCTCGCGAGCGCGACGACCGCGTCCGCATCCCGCTGCGACGGCGCGGCCATGCCAGCGGTCGTGTCGTACCGGTCGGGCGTCGCGCGCGCGAGGTCGTACCACGCCTGCTGCAGCGCGCGGTTGACGTCGTCGTCGCGAGCGTAGTTGCGCTGCCAGGAGCCGGCGAAGTCGGCGGGCAGTTGGGCGTCCACGCGGCGCATCGATTCGTCGATGGCCGGCGGCTGCTGGACACAGGCGGACAGGCTCGAGAAGAGCAACAGTAAGAGTGAGTGATTGCGCAATGTCTGGGATGGCGGGCTGGTCGGCTGCAACGGCTGCTATTGTCCGGGCATACCGTCGCGCTGCAAGTAGCGCCGCTCCGGCGACCGACGCGGCGAGTACCCGGCCGGGTGGCGCTCGCGAGTCCTGCGGCGCGGACCGGCTCGCGTGCCGGGTTCGACCGGCTGTCCGGCTGCCGGTTCCGCAGGTATGCTTCCCTTGGCTGGATTGCCGGGTACCGATGTGAGTCGCAACAAGCAGAAATGGCTGGACGCGCTGCCGGAGGCGTTCAAGAAGTACGTAAACGGGCGCGATGTCGACGAGGTCGAGTGCATCATCCCGGACCTCGCCGGCATGTCGCGCGGCAAGGCGATGCCGGCGAAGAAGTTCAGCCCCGACTACATCACCTACCTGCCGGTGTCGATCTTCTACCAGACGATCGCCGGCGAAGACGTCGAAATGGACATCGACAACCAGTGGGCGGAGGGCGACCTCGTGCTGCGCCCGGACATGTCGACCGCGAAAGCCGTGCCGTGGGCGAAGGAGCCGACCCTGCAGGTGATCCACGACCTCTACAGCCGCGACGGCGTACCCGTGAACATCGCGCCGCGCCAGGTACTCAAGAACGTCGTCAGGCTGTACTCCGAGCGGGGCTGGGCGCCGGTGGTGGCGCCGGAACTCGAGTTCTACCTCATCAAGCCGAACACGGACCCGAACGAGCCGATCGAGGCGCCGGTCGGGCGCACCGGGCGGCGCCGCACCAGCAAGCAGTCCTATTCCATGTCGGCCGTCGACGACTACGGCCAGGTCATCGACACGATTTACCGGTTCGCCGACGACGCGGGCCTCGCCATCGACACCGTCATCCAGGAAGACGGGGCCGGCCAGGTCGAGATCAACCTGACGCACGGCGACCCGCTGCTGCTCGCCGACCAGGTGTTCTACTTCAAGCGCATCATCCGCGAGGCCGCGCTCAACCACGCGATGTTCGCGACCTTCATGGCGAAGCCGATGCGCGACCAGCCGGGCTCGGCGATGCACGTGCACCAGAGCGTCGTCGACGTAGCGACCGGCACCAACCTGTTCAGCAACCCGGACGGCAGCGAGAGCGACTACTTCCGCTGGTTCGTCGGCGGCAGCCAGCACTACCTCCCCCAGGCGCTGCCGCTCATCGCCCCGTACGTGAACAGCTACCGGCGTTTCCTCGACGAGGAGTCGAGCGCCCCGACCAACTTCGCCTGGGGCTACGACAACCGCGCGACGGGCCTGCGCGTGCCGAATTCCAGCCCGCAGAACCGGCGGCTCGAAAACCGCGTCGTCGGCGTGGACGCGAATCCGTACATCGCGATCGCAGTCGGCCTCACCTGCGGCTACCTCGGCATCCGCGGCAAGGTGGAGCCGGGGCCGGCGGAGGCCGGGGAGCCGGACGAGGACGCTTTCCCCATCCCGCTCACGCTCGACGAGGCGCTTACCGTCTTCGAGGAGGCCACCGAGATCCACGAGATCCTGGGCGAGCATTTCTGCATGATCTACGACGAAGTGAAGCGCGAGGAAATGCGGCAGTTCCACCGCGAGATCAGCCCCTGGGAGCGGGAGCATTTGCTGCTGAATGTTTGAGAAAATGCTGTCGTGCAGGCTTCGTTTACCTTCGCGGGGTATGACGGGATGCTCGTGCTTCGCCAGGAGTCCGGAAAGAAGGCGTATGTCAAGATGACTTCGGTTCGCTGCATAGAAGAAGTCTGATTGCGCTCGGCAAAATACGGAGGGTGTTCGATGCGAAAACTCATTATTGCTCTTGCGGGTGCTCTCGTGGCACTTGCGGCCGTTTCGGCCATTGCGGAGGAGCACGATGCGGCGGCCGAAGTGCGCGCCGCGGTGGAAGCCTTCAATGCGGCGTACGCCGGCAACGACGTCGAGAGCTATTTCGGTTTCTACGCCCCCGAGGCGGTCGTCTACTTCTACGGTGCACGGCAGGATCTCGCCGCCTACGAGAAGGAGTGGACGGCCATGATCGCGGCGGGCGGCGCGGTCACGAAGAACGAGCTCTCCGACGTCACCGTGCAGGTCATGCCGGGCGGCGATGCCGCGGTCGCGACGTATTTCGTGGATTACGGGATGCGCTCGGCGGACGGTGAGACGTCGGCGTCAAAGGCGTACGAGTCCGACGTGTGGCAGAAGATCGACGGGCGCTGGCAGGTCGTCAACATCCATTACTCGGAGTTACCGGGAGCGGAATGACGCCTGCAGGAGCGGCGCTTGCGGCGCGAATTCGGCAGGGCCCGAATCCGCGTCACAGTCGCGGCCTTACGGCCGCTCCTACAGGCGGTCGCGCACCTGGTAGTACAGCACCCCGAGCGCGACCATCGGCTTCGCGAAGGCGTGCGCGCCGGGAACGCGGATCGGCGGGACGGCGGCGAACAGGTCGAAGCGCTCCAGCGTGCCGGCGACGGCATCCGCGATGATCTCGCCCGCGATGTGTGTCACGTTCACGCCGTGACCCGAATAGCCCTGGCTGTAGAAGACGTTCGGCGCGACGCGGCCCATCTGCGGCACGCGGTTCAAGGGCACGCCGATGGTCCCGCCCCAGGCATAGTCGATGCGCACGCCGGCGAGTCGCGGGTACAGGCGGGCGATGGACTTCCGGTGCCGCCGCTCGATGACGACGGGGTCGTCGCCGAAGTAGTTCAGTCTTCCGCCGAACAGCAGGCGCCTGTCCGCGCTCAGCCGGTAGTACTGGATCACGAAGTTCGGGTCGCAGATCGCGAGGTCGCGCGGGTTGATCGCGGCGGCGACCTCGTCGGACAGCGGCTCGGTCGCGACGATGAAGCTGTTGACCGGGAACATGATGCCGCGCAGGTGCTTCTCCAGCACATGGTAGGCGTTGCCGGCGATGACGACGAAGTCGGCCGTGACGGACCCTTCGGGCGTCACCACGCGCGGCCGCCCGCCGTGTTCGATGTGCGTCACCGGCGAGTTCTCGTGGAAGGTCACGCCGAGGCCAGCCGCCGCCCGGGCCTCGCCGATGCAGAGGTTCAGCGGGTGGAGGTGGCCGTTGCCCATGTTGAGCAGCGCACCGAGGTAGCGGTCGGTGCCGGTCACGACCCGCGTCTCCTCGCGCGACAGCAGGCGCACCTCGTGCGGGAACCCGGCGCGCAACAGCCGCTCGTGGTCCGATTGCATCGCCCGCAGGTGTCGCGGCTTGATCGCGACGTCGACGTAGCCCCATTTCAGGTCGCAGGCGATGTGGTACTTCGCGACACGCTCGCGAATGATGTCGTGGCCGCGCCAGCGCAACGCGCCGAACAGCGCTTCGGCGTCCCGCCCGTGATGCTTCGCAACGGCCTTCTCGCCGGCGATGCCGCCGATGAGCTGGCCGCCATTGCGACCGGAGGCGCCCCAGCCGACGCGCCGGGCCTCGAGGACGGTCACGCGGTAGCCGCGCTCTGCGAGCGTGAGTGCGGTCGCGATGCCGGTGAATCCGGCGCCGATTACGCAGACGTCCGCTGTTTCATCGCCAGCAAGGGGCGGGAAGGCGGTGATCCCGTGGGCGGTCGCCGCGTAGTAGGAACCCGTGTGCCCGGTGCGCGTCAGCATGCCGAATAATAGCCCGGAATTCCCGGCACAGGTTTGACAGGCGTCGTACCGCACCGGCAGATTGGCCCGAAGTTCGCGCCCGAAGAACCCGCGATGGCGACACCGTCCAATGCCCGCATGGCCCCGTGGATGCAGGACACGCTCCGCGAGGGATTCGCGTTCCTGAACGCCGGCAAGACCGACGAGGCGTCGGCATGCGCGCGAAGGCTCCTCGGCGCGAAGCCGGACCTCGTCGAGGGGCACTTCCTGGTGGGGCTCATCGCGCTCGAACTCCGGCAGACCTGGACGGCCATCAGCGCCTTCGGTTCCGTGACGAAGCTCAAGGAGGACCACGCCGCCGCCTGGGCCCAGCTCGCGCGCCTGTTCATGGTCGCCGGCCAGCCGGGACGCGCCGACAACGCCCTGGCGAACGCGGTCCGGCACAACGACGGCGCGCCGCTCGTCCTCGACCTTATCGGGGCCGTGTACACGCTGCTCGGGGACGAGGAGGAAGCCTCGTCCTGGATCCGGCAGGCCGTCGACGCGCAGCCTTCGAACGTGAACTACCTCGTCAACCTCGCCAGCAACCACATGTTCCTCGGGCGCATTGCGGCGGCGGAGGAGGCGTTGCAGCAGGCGCTGGCGTTGCGGCCCGACAACCCGAACGCGCACTGGCTGCTTGCGAGCGTGAAGCGGGCGGTCGACCGCAGCCACGCCGACGTCCTCGAGACCCTCATCCGGAAGGCGGAGGGCAACCCGCGGGCGCTCGCGTTTCTCTGCTACGGGCTCGGCAAGGAACTCGAGGATCTCGAGGCGTGGGACGAGGCCTTCGACGCATTCGCACGGGGGGCGGCGGCGCGGCGGACGACCATCGACTACGACGAGCAGGCCGAAGCGGCGATGTTCCAGGCCTTCGGCGAGGTGTTCACCGCCGAGTGGCTGGCCGACGGTGCGGGCGGCCACGACGACCCGTCGCCCATCTTCATCGTGGGCCAGCCGCGCACCGGCACGACGCTGGTCGAGCGCATCGTCACGAGTCATTCAGAGGTGCATTCCGCCGGCGAATTGAAGCAGTTCGGCCAGTGCGTGCGCCGGCTCGCGGACTATCGCGAGCCGCAGCGCCACTCGGCGAAGCTCGCCCTGCTGGCGGCGGGGGTCGACAGCGCCAGGCTCGGCAAGGCTTACATGGCCACCACCGCGAGGATGCGCGGCGGCCTGCCGCGCTTCGTCGACAAGCTGCCGCCGAACTACCTGTACCTGCCGCTGATCCTGAAGGCCCTGCCGAACGCGAAGATCGTGCACCTCACCCGTGACCCGATGGATGCCTGCTTCGCGAGCTTCAAGCAGCTGTTCGCGGACGCCTACCCGCACTCTTACGACCAGGCCGAGATGGCACGCCACCACGCCCGGTACCATCGCCTCATGGCGCTGTGGCGCGAGCGCTTCCCCGGGCGATTCTTCGATATCAGCTACGAGGAAACCGCCCGCGACCTGGAACCGAACGCCCGGGCGCTCGTCGAATTCCTGGAGCTGCCCTGGGAGGATGCGTGCCTGCATTTCCATGAACAGAAAACGGCGGTGTCGACGGCGAGCGCCGTGCAGGTCCGCGAGCCCGTCCACACGCGATCCATCGGCCGGTGGCATCGCTACGTTAGGCAACTCGAGCCGATGCGTCGTACACTGGACGCCGAAGGTGTGCCGGTCGTCGACCCGCCGGCAATGTGATCGACAGCAACCGATAGCAACGAGCACGAAAGGGGTGCACCCGTATGATCGCCCGCACACGCTTTGATGTTTCCACACCGGCCCGCGATTGCGCGGATGGCAATTGGCGGATGCGACCGCAGCGCAAGTCGGTTGCCCAGGCCGTGTCCGTGGCCCTTGTCGCCGGGATGGCGCCGGGGCCGCTCCTCGCGCAGGACGGGCAGATCGAGGAGGTGATCGTCACTGCGACGAAGCGTGCCGAATCCGTGATGGACGTGCCGATCGCAATAACCGCGATGTCCGGCGAGTTCATCCGCGAGGTGAACCTGAACGACATCAAGGACCTCATCCAGTTCACGCCGGGCATTACCGGCAACAGCAAGGACAGTTTCCTCGACTTCGTGAGCGTCCGCGGCATCCGCACGATCGACTTCGGCAACGGCGGCGACCCTTCGGTCAGTCTCTACAAGAACGGCCTCTACCAGGGACGCACCGGCGCCGCGGTGTCGAGCATGTACGACATCGAGCGGGCCGAAGTGCTGCGCGGACCCCAGGGCTTCCTGTTCGGCCGCAATTCGGTGAGCGGCGCGTTCAACGTGATCACGGCAAAGCCGGAACTCGACGCGACCGGCGGCTACGCGGAAGTCGACATCGGCGAGCGCGGCGTCTTCGTCTTCGAGGGTGCGCTGAACCTTCCCGTGTCGGAAACCTTCGGCTTACGGGTCGCGGGCTACCATTCGGAGGAAGACGGTTACGTCGAGAACCTGGCTGGCGGCCCGGACCTGATCACGCACGACAAGGACGCGCTCCGCGTGTCCGCACGCTGGGAGACCGACCGGCTGCTCGCCGACGTGTTCGTCGAGTACGAAGACCGCCAGCAGAGCGGCACCGTTTACCGGACCACCGGCGGCGGCTACGTACAGCCGGAACCGCGTCCCTGGGGCGGCTTCTACCGTGACCCGCCGCCGCTCGACGGCAGTGCCGTCGATTTCCACCACGTGAACATGAACGGGGGCGTGCCGTACGAGATCCCCGGTGACGGCCGCGCGGTCAACAATGACAACTCGCTGCCCAGCCGTGACATCGCCGAGATCTTCCATATCGGCCTGCAGCTCGACTACGACCTCGACTGGGCGACGTTCACGTCGCTGACGGGCTACAAGGATCACGACTACCAGTACGTCGAGGACTACGACGGCTCGCCCATCGTCATCTTCAACTATGGCCAGGACCAGACAGGCGACTACATAGAGCAGGAGTTCCGCCTGACCTCCGATACCGACGGCCCCCTGAGCTGGTACGCCGGGGCGTCTTTCTACGAGGAGGATATCGAGACCGTGTTCCTGGGACAGCAGTCCGAAGACGTCTACTGCGCCGGCTACTGGTTCTACAGCGGCGCCACGACCTGCCAGGAGGTCTTCGACTACTATAACTACCTCGACTCCTATTACGGGCAGACCTATTACTGCGACTATTACCTCAGCTACTACTTCGGCACCTGCGAGTGGACGGGCTCGCCCGACGGCCTCATCAACGACCGCAACCGCATCGTCGGCAAGTACCGCGGCTACTCGACCTACGTCGACCTGAGTTACGCCTTTACCGAGACCTTCGACGTGAGCCTTGGCCTGCGTTACTCCTGGGACGAGAAGGAATTCTCGCAGGAGGTCCTGGCGGACCCCGGCAATTCCCTGCTGGCCTACAAGGTGCAGACGGGCTTCTCGACGCCGGATGGCCCTGTCAGTGACAAGCAGGACTGGAGCGAAGTGACCTACCGGCTGGTCGCGAACTGGCGCCCCACGGCGACGGCGCTCGTCTTCGGCAGTATCACGACGGGCTACAAGCCGGGCGGCTTCGGCAGCTTCAATATCGAGCCGGGCTGCGAAGGCGTCCCCTTCGGCCTCTGTGTCGCCGACCCGGCAGTCGACAAGCCGGGCGACTTCGGTCCCGAGAACGTCACCTCCTTCGAGATCGGTTACAAGGACACGTGGTTCGACAACCGCATGCAGCTCGCCGCGAACGCGTTCGTCTACGACTACGAAGACCTGCAGGCGATCTTCGGCGAAGGGCCGCGCACGATCGTCGGCAATGTCGGGCAGGTCGACGGCACGGGTGTCGAGGTGGACGTCAACACCGTGTTGACCGACAACTTCAGCCTGCGGCTCGGCGCGTCGTGGTTCGATTCTGAGGCGACGAACGTGCAGGCCTTCTGCGGGAACGGCGAGGTGATCACCGGCAGTGCCGACGCGTGCGAAGGCGTATCCATACCCTGGGCGCCGGAGTGGACGGCATTCGCGATACTCAACGCGGGCTTCGAGGTCGGCGCGGGCGAGGCTTACGGAACGCTCGCCTGGTCGTGGGAAGACGACTACCGCGGCGACTGGCCGGACCCGAGCGTCATCTACCAGCGCATCCCGGCACTCAACAACACCGACCTGATGTTCGGCTACCGCACGGATGCCTGGGACCTGCGTGCGTACGTCGAAAACGTATTCGACGGCGTCTGGTACGACGGCAATTATTCGAACGACGACCCGGATCCCATCCTGATCTATGCCGAGCACACGTTCGGCCCGTCGCGGCCACGTACCGCGGGCGTACGATTTACGTATAACTTCTAGCCGCAGGAGCGGCGGTAACGCCGCGAATGGATCGCGGCCGGACGGCTGCGACGATTTGGCCGCGGCGGGGTAACCACGACGTTTCCGCCACGGCCGACAACGCGAACCATTCGCGGCCTCACGGCCGCTCCTGCGAGGCGAACACCTCGCTTACTGCGCGGAACCCGTTGCGGATGGCGGAATTCGTGTTGGCGGTCGCGCCGGCGTCGGAGTTCGCGATCGCGATCCGGCCGTGGGGCTGGCGGCCCCGCACCCAGGGCGTCTCCGCCTCGGATGCGTAAGCGGGTTCCCACAAGAGGTGCGGGTTGTAGGCGTAGCCGTGCGGCCAGCGATTGACGGTGATGGCGCTGATGTCGCGCTCCGCGTCGAAGCCCGCGCCCGCGAGCGCCTGGTCGAGCTGGTCGCGCACGTGCGCCTCGAAGGTCGCGAACGGCGTCTCGAGGAGCCGCCGGCGCCCCGCGCGCCACTGCTCGGGCCCCTGGATGTCCTCGAAGTACGGCACGTGGCACATGTGCAGGATCATCGGGTCGTCCGGCGAGGCGCCGAAACGGTAGTCGCCGATGGAGACCGGGTAGTCGAGCTCCACCTGCTTGAAGAAGTCGTTCGTAAAGTAGACGAAGCGCGTGCCGAGCTCGGCAAACCAGCGCCAGTGCGGGACCGCCACCTTCGTGTAGGTGATCGGCACCTTCACGCTGTACGCGAGTGCCGCTTTCTGGGCCTCCGGCAGCTCGGGGCACAGGTAGGGCACGGCGCTGTTGTAGCAGGCCATGATGCAGTGAGCCGCCCGCACGGTATGCGCCTTGCCGCCGCGGACATAGGTGACGTCGACCGCACTCGCACCCGGGGTATGCGCGGCGTTCACCGCGGTGCTGTTCAGGCGGATGCGCACCGCCGCATCCGGCCGGTCGAGTTCGGCGTAGGCGAGTCGTGCCGTGACACTGTCCTCCATGGTCTTCCCCGGCAGCGCCGCCGGGATGAGCGCGCGCACGAGGAGGCGCGCGATCGACGCATTGCCGTCGGGAAAATGGAAGATGTAGGGCTCCTCGCTGCCGCGCACCCCGTCGAGTTCGATAGTGTTCGCGAGGCCGGGGAGCCCGCCTCCGTCGGTGTAGCCGAGGATGTCG
>DASUOE010000042.1:0-16794 GCA_036276805.1 Woeseiaceae bacterium
AAGCCCGTTCCGGACGACGACTCGGCCCCGGCGCAGCGGGAGATGCCGTTCGCGGTCGTGGACGGCGAGCCGGTCACGACGCTGCCCCAGGACCTCTACATACCGCCGTATGCGCTGCAGGTTTTCCTTGAAGCCTTCGAGGGGCCGCTCGACCTGCTGCTGTACCTGATCCGCCGACAGAACATCGACGTTCTCGACATTCCGATCGCGGAGATCACCCTGCAATACGTGCAGTACATCGAGCTGATGTCGGAACTGCAACTCGAGCTCGCGGGCGAATATCTCGTCATGGCCGCCATGCTTGCGGAGATCAAGTCGCGAATGCTGCTGCCGCGACCTGTGAGCGATGACGATGACGATGAGGACGATCCGCGCGCCGAGCTTGTACGCCGGTTGCAGGAATACGAACGCTACAAGAAGGCTGCGCAGGATCTCGCCGACCTGCCGCGACTCGAGCGTGATGTCTACCAGGCGGCGGCTGAGGCGCCGGAGCGGAAAGTCGTCACGAAGCTGCCTGACGTGACGTTGAAGGAACTGCTGCTCGCGTTTCACGACGTACTGAAACGCGCAGAGATGTTCTCCAACCTGCACGTACAGCGCGAGCCCTTGTCGGTGCGGCAACGGATGTCGGAGATCCTCAGCCGCATCCGCGCCAGTACGTTCACGGGCTTCGGCAACCTGTTCGACCCGGAAGAGGGACGCATGGGAGTCGCCGTAACGTTTATTGCCGTGCTGGAGTTGCTGCGGGAGTCGGTGATCGAGGTCGTGCAAGCGCACGAGTTCGCCCCACTGTATGTGCGTGCCGCATCGAAGGTGCGCCTGGTCGGCGGCGAGGTGCCCGATACCGGCGCCGGTATGGAGCCCGGCGACGTCGACGAAGCCGGCGAAGCCGGCGAAGCCGGATGACAGGCTAACAACAGGTCAATCGGATAGTCATGGAACAACGGGAAATACAGCATTTCGTCGAAGCTGCGTTGCTCGCAGCCGGTCGCCCGGTCAGTCTCGACCAGCTCCAGGGCCTGTTCGACGGCCGGTCCACGCCGGAGAAATCGGAGCTGCGCGGCGCCATCGACGCCCTCAATACGGAGTACAGGGACCGCGGCATCGAGGTTGTCGAAGTGGCCTCCGGCTTTCGGCTGCAGATCAAGAACGCAATGGCCGATCGGCTGCAGAAGCTCTGGGAGGACCGGCCGCCGCGATACTCGCGGGCGCTGTTCGAAACGCTGGCCCTGGTGGCCTATCGGCAGCCGATCACGCGCGGTGAAATCGAAGACATTCGCGGCGTCGCCGTCAGCAGCAATATCGTCCGCAGCCTGCTGGAGCGTGACTGGATTCGGGTCGTCGGCCATCGGGACGTGCCGGGCCGGCCGGCGATGTTCGGGACCACCAAGGGCTTCCTCGACTACTTCGGCCTGAAAAAGCTGGATGATCTTCCGCAGCTTGCCGATCTCTCCGACTGGGAGAGCCTGCGCGTGCAACTGGACTTGCCGGCCGTCGACGGCACGGATCCGGAGCGCCCGGAGGACGAGATACCGGTGCCGGTACTCGTGCCCGATATCGAGGCGTCGAACGACGACGACGACCTGTCCGACGAAGCATCCCTGGCCGGGCACGACGAGGTCCCGGAACTGACGCCGATCGACGACGACGAGCTCCTGGGCGACGTGCATGCCCGTGACGAGTTCATCGACGAAGACACGGCCGGGGACGCCGCCGCCGACATCATGGACCACAGGGATGCGATCGAGCCGGGAGAAGAAGACATCCCCGTCATACAGCCTGAAGACGACGAGCTTCTCGTGTCCGAGTGGCCGGATCCCGCGGAATCCGGGCGCGGCTGAGCCCCGCATGGCCGACCGCATCCAGAAAGTGCTCGCCACGGCCGGGCACGGCTCGCGACGTGATGTCGAACGCTGGATTCGTGACGGCCGCCTGACCGTCGACGGCGCCGCCGCAACGCCCGGCCAGGCACTTTCCGGGACGGAAACCGTCCAGCTCGACGGGCGGCGGCTGATGCTGCCGGCGCTCCAGCCTGCGCATCGCTACCTGGCCTACCACAAGCCGCAAGGCGAGGTAACCTCGCGTCGCGACCCGGAAGGTCGTGCGACGGTTTTCGACGCCCTGCCGAAGCTGACCGGCGCGCGCTGGATCGCCGTCGGACGCCTGGACATCGCCACCACGGGCCTGCTCCTGTTCACGACGGACGGCGAACTTGCTCACGCTCTCATGCACCCGTCCCGCGAGGTCGAGCGGCGGTACGCGGTCCGTGTCCACGGGGCACCGAATCCGGCCGACCTGCAGAGGCTGCGCGACGGCGTGCTGCTCGCGGACGGCGAGGCACACTTCGAATCCGTCGAGGACGCCGGCGGCGACGGTGCGAATCGCTGGTACAACGTTGCCCTCAAGGAAGGGCGCAACCGCGAGGTTCGTCGCCTGTTCGAGGCCCTGGGCTACGAGGTCAGCCGGCTCATGCGCATCGGTTACGGCCCCTTGAACCTGCCGCGCTCGCTGCGGCGGGGCCGCTCCAGGGAACTCTCGGCGCTGGAAGTACGCCAGCTCTATGCCGCGGCCGGCCTCGACGCCCCGGCCGGCGCTGACGTCCGAAAACAGGTTAAAAACCGTTTTAAAAACAAAAGGTAGATTTCGTTTTATAAAGTAGAATCTCGGTCGGATTCCTCACTGGGCGTCGAGGCTCCGGCCGGTGACGCCTACGCTGTCCGGGCCGAGCAGATAGATGTACGGCGCCAGCACTTCTTCCGGACGCTTCAACCGACCGCGGTCTTCGGCGGGGTAGGCGGCGAGGCGCATCGCCGTGCGGGTCGCGCCGGGATTGATGCAATTCACACGCAGCGGGCCGTGCCGGTGCTCGTCCGCCAGCACCTGGGAGAGTCCCTCGATCCCGAACTTCGACACGGAGTAGGCGCCCCAGAATGCGCGCCCGCTGCGGCCGACGCCGCTGGTCGTGAACACCAGCGACGGGTCAGGCGCGGCGCGCAGGAGGGGAAGGCAGACCCGGGTCAGTGCGAACGGCGCGGTGAGGTTGACGTGCAGGACGCGTTGCCATAATCCGCCGTCGTACTGCTCGATGGCGAAACGCTCACCGAGGATCGCCGCATTGTGGACCAACCCGTCGAGCCGGCCGAATTCGCCGGCCAGGCTGTCCGAGAGCGACTCGTAAGCGGCAGCATCCGCGCTGGCAAGATCCATCACGGCGATCGACGGCCTCAACGCACCGTCCAGCGCCTCGATCGCATCGTATACCGCCTCGAGCTTCTTCGAGTTACGGCCTTGCAGGATGACGCGGGCGCCGACACGTGCGCACTCGAGAGCGAGGGCCCGACCGATACCGTCGCTGGCGCCGGTGATCAGGACCACGCGGTCGCGCAGGACGTCGTCCGGGTACGTGTACTTTTTCGGATCCATACGTCGCGATGCGCTTACTGGAGCGTCGAATCGCCCGGCGGTGGGGTCACGGGCCTGTCGCTCGGCTCGTCCTCCATACCCTCGTCGAGCATCGTCCGGGGCACCGCTTCGAGCGCCTGCAGTCGTTCGAGGGCCTTCTTCTCCTGCACGCCGAGTTCAACGAATTTGCGCGCACCGGGCAGGACGCTGCGTTCGAGCGATCCGACTGCTTTGTTGTATGCGTCGACGCTGCTTGCGAGCTGTCGGCCCATCCTGTGCATGTGGCCGACGAACGTCGCCAGGCGGCCGTGCAGGTCTTCCGCCAGCAGGCGGATCTCCTTGGCGTTCTCGGCGAGTGCGAGCTGCCTCCAGCCGTAGGCAACAGCCTTGAGGAGAGCAACGAAACTCGTAGGCGTTGCGAGGATGATCTGCTCCGACAGCGCGTATTCGATGAGGTCGGACTGCTCGTTCAATGCCGCACTCAGGAACTGGTCGCCCGGGATGAACAGGATGACGAACTCCGGGCTTTCCTCGAATTGGGCCCAATAGCTTTTTTGTGCGAGCAGGCGGATGTGCGCTTTGACGTTGCGCGCGTGGCGTTCGAGGGCGACCTTCCGTTCCGCGTCCGTCTGCGCCTCAGCCGCGGCGAGGTAGGCGTCGAGCGGCGCCTTGACGTCGACGACGAGCTGCCGGCGATCCGGCATTCGCACGATCATGTCGGGACGGACGGTTTGCGTCGCGCCCGCCGTGTGGACCTGTTCCTGGAAATCGCAGTGCTCCACCATGCCCGCGAGCTCGACCAGCCGCCGCAGCGTGATTTCGCCCCAGCGGCCGCGCACTTCGGGTCGCCGCAACGCATTGACGAGGTTCTTTGTCTCCTGCTGCAGCGACTGCTGGTGGACCTGCATCGCCGCAAGTTGCTCGCGGATCCCGCCGTACGCCTCGCTGCGGGCCCTTTCCAGGGCTTCGATCTGCTGGCGTGAGGCTTCGAGTGCGTCGCGGATCGGCTTGACGAGATTCGCAACGGCTTTCTCGCGTTCGCCGAGTTCGCGCCGCGCCTTTTCGCTGTGCACATTCAGGTGCTGCTCGGCCAGTTGCAGGAAACTGGCGCTGTTGTCGCGGAGCGAGCGCGTGCTCAACTCGGAGAACGACTGGGCGAGCTCGGCGCTTGCGAGCCGGAACGCGTGGTCACGTTCGCGCGCCAGGGCCTCCTGCGACTTCACTTCCTGTTCCAGCAGGCGGGTTCTCCGCCTCACGGCGAGCCAGGCCGCGAGCGCGCCGACCAGCAGGCCGGTCACGAGTGCCGGCAGGCCGATCTCCAACCAGACCGTGTCGATAGTGAAGCGGGTCTGCATCAGTCGCGCTCGTCGCGTCGGTAAGCCTGCAGGTAATTCACGTCGAGACCCGGCCCGAGCGAATACCGGCGCGCGACCGGGTTGTAATGCATGCCCGTGCAGCCCGTCAGCCGCAGTCCTGCGCTGCGCGACCAGTCCTCCAGTTCCGAGGGCCGGATGAACTTACGATACTCGTGCGTGCCGGCGGGCAGCAGCCGCAGTACGTACTCGGCGCCGACGACAGCGAACAGGAACGCTTTCGGCGTGCGGTTTATCGTGGAGAAGAATACCTGGCCGCCCGGCTTCACGAGCGACCCGCAGGCGGCGACGACCGCCGCCGGGTCGGGAACGTGTTCGAGCATTTCGAGACAGGTCACGATATCGAAGGCCTCCGGTTCGATCGCAGCCAGCGACTCGGCCGTCATGCGTCGGTAATCGACGCTGACTGCGGACTCCGCCTGGTGCAGCCGGGCCACTGCAAGGGGCGCCTCGGCCATGTCGATGCCCGTCACCGTTGCGCCTGCGGCAGCCATCGCCTCGGCCAGGATGCCTCCGCCACAGCCGATGTCGACGACGCGCCGGCCGTCGAGCCTCGCCTGCTGCCGGATCCAGTCCAGGCGCAGCGGGTTGATCTCGTGCAACGGCCGGAAGTCGCCTTCCGGGTCCCACCAGCGCGACGCGAGTGCGTCGAAGCGGGCAAGCTCCTCCGCATCGACATTCAGGCTCGTATCTCGGTTCATTCGGGAGTACCGCCGGCGGACAGACGTGCCCGCCATTCCTCACATCGTGCCAATATGCTGTCGAGGTCCGCATGCGTCAATTCGCCGCCCGCGACGACGTGCCGGCCGGTCACCCAGACGTCGCTCACTTGCTCGGCGGAAGTGGCGTAGACGAGCTGCGATATTGGGTGATAGACGGGCTGAGCGCTCACGCGTCCGAGATCGACGCAGGCGAGATCCGCGGCCTTGCCGGTTTCGATCGAGCCGGTGAGTTCGCCCAGCCCGAGCGCGTCCGCCGCACCCGCCGTGGCCATCGTCAGTGCCGCAACGGCATCGACGGCGGCAGCGCTGCCCGCCTTGACTTTCCCGAGCAGTGCGCCGGTCTGCAACTCGGAGAACATGTCCAGGCGATTGTTGCTGGCGGCGCTGTCGGTCCCGAAACCGATGCGGAGGCCGGCATCGAGGAAGCGCTGCACCGGGGCGATCCCGCTCGCAAGCTTCAGATTGGACTTCGGACAGTGCGCCACGCGCACGCCTGCATCCGCCATGCGCGCGATTTCGCTGTCGTTCATATGCACCGCGTGGACCGCGAGCAACGATGCATTGACGAGCCCGAGCTGCTCGAGCCGGTCGAACGGTCGCATGCCGGTCGTCCGCAATGCCTCGTCGACCTCGACCGCCGTTTCGTGCAGGTGAATCTGGATGGGCACGTCGAGCTGGTCCGCGAGCACGCGCAGGTCGCGGAAGGTCGCATCGGACACGGAGTACGTCGAGTGGGGCGCGAAACACGTCGTAATTAACGGGTGGTCGGCAAAGCGGTCGTGCACGAGATCGCTTGCCTTGTCCAGGTACTCGGCCGGCGTGGCCGCCCAGGCCGTGGGGAAATCGATTACCGGCGTGCCGATGACAGCGCGCATCTCCATGGCGATGGCCGTCTCGGCGACGATCTCGGGGAAGAAGTACTGGTCGCTGAAGCAGGTGGTACCGCCCAGCAGCATTTCGGCGATGGCGAGCTGCGTGCCGTCGCGCACGAACTCGGCGCCTACCCAGCGGCGCTCGGTCGGCCAGATGCCGTCCGCGAGCCAGCGTTCCAGCGGCAGGTCGTCGGCAAAGCCCCTTAGCAGCGTCATCGCGGCGTGCGTGTGAGCGTTGACAAGACCGGGAATCAGTGCGTGCGAGGGTCGCTCGAGCATGACGCTCGGCTGGTACCGGCGCAGGGCTTCTGACCGGGGCAGGACCTCGGCGATCCGGCCGTCGGTGACGGCCACGGCGTGCTCTTCGAGGACCCTGCCGGCCGGGCGAACCGGTATGCACCAGCGCGGCGCTATCAGGGTGTCACAGTGCTTCATGAGAGAGCGAAGTATACGCACCTGTGGTATGATTGCGCTCCGGTTTCGCAGTCCCCGGAGCCGGTCGCAGGACCCGCTCGAATCGGCGTCTTTCGCGGCCGGGAACCGGCGGACGAAGCCGACCCGAACCCGGTCAATCCAGGACCTACACCCGCTCACGGGTTCCGTTTTCGCAGCGGAGCCGCGCCTGGTTTTGGCCGGGTTTCGAACTGTGTACAGGAACATGTCGAATGGCTGAAGTTGCCCAGGAACTACTGTCTGTAAGTCTCGAAGACGAGATGCAGCAGTCCTATCTGGACTATGCGATGAGCGTCATCGTCGGCCGGGCGCTGCCCGACGTACGCGATGGCCTGAAGCCCGTGCACCGCCGCGTCCTGCATGCGATGCGCGAGCTCGGCAACGACTACAACAAGGCCTACAAGAAGTCCGCGCGCGTGGTCGGCGACGTCATCGGTAAGTACCATCCGCATGGCGACTCGGCCGTGTACGACACCATCGTGCGCATGGCGCAGCCGTTCTCGATGCGTTACATGCTAGTGGACGGCCAGGGCAATTTCGGCTCCGTCGATGGCGACGCCCCTGCGGCGATGCGCTACACCGAAGTGCGCATGTCACGTATCGCCCACGAATTGCTGGCCGACATCGACAAGGAAACAGTCGATTTCGTGGAAAACTACGATGGCTCGGAGCGCGAGCCGTCAGTCCTGCCCACTCGCGTTCCGAACCTGCTCGTCAACGGCTCGTCCGGCATCGCTGTCGGCATGGCCACCAACATTCCGCCGCACAATCTCGGCGAAGTGGTGAGCGCCTGCCTCGCGCTCATCGAGGACCCGTCGATCGACGTGCCGGAACTCATGGTGCACCTGCCCGGGCCGGACTTCCCGACCGCGGGCATCATCAACGGGGCGGCAGGCATCGTCGCTGCGTACCGTACCGGGCGCGGCCGCGTCTATGTCCGCGCGCGCGTGTCCATCGAGGATATGGACAAGCAGGGCCGGGAGCGCATCGTCGTCACGGAGCTGCCCTACCAGATCAACAAGGCGCGGCTGATCGAGAAGATCGCGGAGCTGGTGCGCGACAAGCGCATCGAAGGCATCAGCGAGCTGCGCGACGAGTCGGACAAGGACGGGATGCGCATCGTGATCGAGCTGAAGCGCGGCGAAGTCAGCGACGTCATCCTGAACAACCTGTACAAGCACACGCCGATGCAAAGCGTTTTCGGCATCAACATGGTGGCGCTGCACGAGGGGCAGCCGCGTGTGCTGAACCTGAAGCAGGTGCTGGAGGCGTTTCTATCGCATCGGCGCGAGGTCGTCACCCGGCGGACGATCTTCGAACTGCGCAAGGCGCGGGACCGGGCCCACGTCCTCGAAGGTCAGGCCGTCGCGCTCGCCAACATCGACCCGGTCATCGAGCTCATCAAGAAGTCGCCGACGCCGGCGGACGCCAAGGAGGCGCTCGTGGCGGCACGCTGGGCGCCCGGCGCCGTGACCGGCATGCTCGAGCGCGCAGGCCGCACCGATACGCGGCCGGACGGTCTCGCGGAAGGCTACGGTATGAACGAGGGCGAGTACCGCCTCTCGCCCGTGCAGGCCCAGGCGATCCTCGACCTTCGGCTGCACCGCCTCACCAGCCTCGAACAGGAAAAAATCCTTAACGAATACAAAGAAATATTGGATAAAATTAAGGATCTTTCTGCTATCCTGGCGGATCCCGACCAGCTGTTGCAGGTGATCCGGGATGAGCTTAAGGCCCTGCGCGACAACTTCGGCGACACGAGGCGCACCGAGATCGTGCAGGACCAGTCCGACCTCAGCGTCGAGGATCTCATTCCGCAGGAAGATGTGATCGTCACGCTGTCGCACGGCGGCTACGTCAAGTCCCAGCCGGTCGACACGTACCAGGCGCAGCGGCGCGGCGGCCGTGGCCGCTCGGCCACGAAGATGAAGGACGAGGATTTCGTCGACAAGCTGTTCGTCGCCAACACCCACGACCAGATCCTGTGCTTCTCGAGCCTCGGCAAGGTGTACTGGCTCAAGGTGTACCAGGTGCCCCAGGCGAGCCGCGGTGCCCGCGGCAGGCCGATCGTGAATCTCCTGCCGCTGGAGGAGGGCGAACGGATCAACACTCTCCTGCCGGTGCGCGATTTTGCCGCCGACAGCTTCGTGTTCATGGCCACGTCGGCCGGAACCGTCAAGAAGACGCCGCTGGTGCAGTTTTCGCGGCCGCGCACGAGCGGCATCATCGCCATCGACCTCCGCGACGGCGACCAGCTCGTCAACGCCGCGATCACCGACGGCAACCAGGACATCCTGCTGGTCGCGAGTTCGGGCAAGAGCATCCGCTTTCACGAGTCCGACGTGCGGCCGATGGGACGTGGCGCCGCGGGCGTTCGCGGAATTCGCCTGCCCGCCGGCCACGACGTGATCGCGCTGACGATCGTCAGCGACGGACTCGTGCTGACGGCAACCGAGAACGGCTTCGGCAAGCGCACCCGCATCGAGGACTTCCCGGTGCAGGGCCGCGGCGGCCAGGGTGTGATCGCCATCCAGACGACGGAGCGTAACGGGCGTACAGTCGGCGCGCTGCAGGTGCGCGACGACGACGAGATCATGCTGATCAGCTCCAACGGCACACTGGTCCGCACGCCGGTCGACGGCATTTCCGTTCTCGGGCGCAACACGCAGGGGGTTCGGCTCATCCGGGTCGAGTCCGGGCAGCGGCTGGTCGGCCTCGCGCGCGTCGAGCTCATCGGCGACGAGGAGTAGCCGCGCCGCCGCCGGCGGTCACTTTCAGACGAAACTCTCTGCCCGCAATTGGGTAGTGCATTGACGCGGCCAAACCGTGACAATACGCGCCCTGACGACGCCTCCGGCCACACGGAGTTGCGTGGTCCGCCGCTTCGCACAACCCGGTTTTATTCCCAGCAAGGACTCCTGCGACAATGTCTCGCGTCTATAATTTCAGCGCCGGTCCCGCCGCGCTGCCTCTCGAAGTGCTTGACCGTATCCGCGACGAAATGACCGACTGGCAGGGTACGGGCATGTCGGTGATGGAAGTGAGCCACCGCAGCGCCGAGTTCATAGAACTCGCCCAGCGCTCGGAAGCCAACCTGCGTGCGCTGCTCGGCGTGCCGGACGACTACGCGGTCATGTTTCCGCAGGGCGGCGCCACGCTGCAGATGGCGATGGTGCCGCAAAACCTGGCGTCGTCGGCACAGCAGGCGGATTACGTCGTCACCGGCAACTGGGGCAAGAAGGCCGCCGGGGAGGCGAAGAAGTTCTGCAGGGTCAATGTCGCAGCCGATGCGTCCGCGGAGAACTTCACCTGCATCCCGCCGCCGGGCGGCTGGCGTCTGAGCGACGATGCGGCCTACCTGCACTACGTGCCGAACGAAACGATAGCCGGCGTCGAGTTCCATTTCGTCCCGGAAGTCGACGCGCCGCTGGTCGCCGACATGTCGAGCACGATCCTCTCGCGGCCGATCGACGTGGCGCGCTTCGGCGTGATCTATGCAGGCGCGCAAAAGAACATCGGCCCGGCCGGCATTACGCTCGTGATTGCGCGCAAGGACCTGTTGGAGCGCGCCCCGGCGGACCTCGCGCACCTGATGACGTGGCGGTCCTACGCGGAATCCGAGTCGATGACCAACACGCCGCCGACGTTTGCCTGGTACGTGGCCGACAAGGTATTCGAATGGCTGCTGGCACAGGGTGGTCTCGAAGCCATGGCCGTCGTAAACGAACGCAAGGCCCGCAAGCTGTATTCGGCGATCGACGCGTCGGACTTCTACTCCAATCCGGTCTGCGAGGACGCGCGTTCGTGGATGAACATTCCCTTCATCCTCGCCGATGCGTCGCTGGACAAGCAGTTTCTCGCGGAAGCGGCAGCGGCGGGGCTCGCGAACCTCAAGGGACACCGGTCGGTCGGCGGCATGCGCGCGTCCCTTTACAATGCCGTTCCGGAAGCGGCCGTGGATGCCCTCATCGATTTCATGCACGAGTTTGAACGCAATGTATAAGGTACTTACCCTCAACAACATCGCCGTCGCCGGTCTGCGGCGCCTGCCGCGCGACCGTTACGAGATCGCTTCCGAGATGAGCCAGCCGGACGCGATCATCCTGCGCTCGTACAACATGCACGACATGACCATACCCGCGAGCGTGGCCGCCATCGGGCGCGCCGGGGCAGGGACGAACAACATTCCCGTGGACGCGATGAGCAAACGTGGCGTACCGGTGTTCAATGCGCCCGGCGCCAACGCGAATGCGGTGAAAGAACTCGCCATCGCGGGACTGCTGGTCGCCGCGCGCAACCTGTGTGCCGCGAGCGAGTACGTGAAAAGCCTGACCGAGACCGGCGAAGCGCTGGAGAAGAAAGTCGAGGCCGCGAAGAAGCAGTTCGTCGGCTTCGAACTGCCGGGGCGGACGCTCGGCGTTATCGGGCTCGGTGCCATCGGCGTCGAGGTGGCGAATGCCGCGCTGGCGCTCGGCATGAAGGTCGTCGGCTATGACCCGAAGATGACGGTACGCAACGCGTGGCAACTGTCGTCCGGCGTGCAGCAGGCCGAGACTCTCGACCAGTTGTTCCAGAAGGCCGATGCGGTGTCCTGCCACGTGCCGCTGGCCGAAGCGACCCGTGGCATGATCAACGGCACGCGCCTCGAACTGATGAACAAAGGGGCCGTGCTGATCAACTTCGCGCGCGGCGGCGTAGTCGACAATCCCTCGGTCCTGAAGGCACTGGACAACGGCAGGCTGCACGCCTACGTCTGCGACTTCCCGACACCGGAACTGATCGCGCACCCGAAAGTCGTGGCGCTGCCGCACCTCGGCGCGTCGACGTCCGAGGCGGAGGAAAACTGCGCCGTCATGGTGGCCGAAAACGTCCGGGACTACCTGGAAAACGGCAACATCCGCCATTCCGTGAATTTTCCCGACTGCCGCCTGCCGCGGGCGCAGGCGCACCGGATCACGATCGCCAATGCGAACGTGCCGAACATGGTCGGGCAAATCTCGACCTGCCTCGCCGAAGCGGGTCTCAACATCGAGGACCTGCTGAACAAATCGCAGGGCGAGCTTGCGTACACGATCGTCGATGTGAACGGCCCGGTTACGCCGGAAACCGTCACGCGGATACGCGCAATCGACGGCGTGCTCGCTTTGCGAAACCTCGGCGAGCCTGTAACCTGATCGCCGGCACGAACCGGCGCCGGCGCGCCGGGAACGCCCGGCGTGAGGGCCGGTTGGGACTGGAACGAATGGCGCAGAAGCAGACGGGCACGGGTACGGACCTCGATACGATCCGGCAGAAGATCGACGCGATCGACGAGCGTATCCAGTCGCTCATCAGCGAGCGGGCGCAGCTCGCGCAGCAGGTCGGCTTGTCGAAGAGTGGCGCTGGCGAGCTCGCCGGCTTTTACCGGCCAGAACGCGAAGCCGACGTCCTGCGCCGGGTCCGTGCGCGCAACGCGGGGCCCCTGCGCGACGAGGAGATCCTGCGCCTGTTTCGCGAGATCATGTCCGCCTGCCTCGCCCAGCAGGAGCCGCTGAAGATTGGCTTCCTGGGTCCTGAAGGCACTTTCACGCAAAGCGCCGTGTACAAGCACTTCGGCCACTCCGTGCGCGCGTTGCCGTTCCACACGATCGACGAGGTGTTCCAGGAAGTCGAATCCGGGGCCGCTGAATTCGGGGTCGTGCCGATCGAAAATTCGACCGAGGGTTCGGTCAACAACACTCTCGACATGTTCCTCACCTCTCCGCTGAAGATCGGCGGCGAGATCGAGCTGCGTATCGAGCAGCATCTGCTGGGTCGCGAAAAGGGGCTCGAGCGCATCGAGCGCATTTGTGCGCACGAGCAGTCACTGGCGCAGTGCCGGGCCTGGCTGCGCGAGAACCTGCCGCACGTGGAACTCATCGGCATGTCGAGCAACGCGGCCGGGGCGCGGCGAGCACGCGACGAAGCCGGCACCGCGGCCATAGGGCCGCGGGCCGCGGCCGATGTATACGACCTCGAGATACTCGTCAATAACGTCGAGGACCGGCCGGATAATGCGACGCGCTTTCTCGTCGTCGGCCGCGAATTGTTGGCACCGAGCGGCAGCGACAAGACGACGATACTCGTGTCGGCCACCGGCACGGCGGAAGGTTCCGGCGTGCTCTACCACTTGCTGAAGCCGCTCGCTGACCACGCCGTCAGCATGACCCGCATCGAATCGCGGCCGTCACGGCGCAGGAACTGGGAGTACGTGTTCTTCATCGATCTCGAAGGCCATGCCGCCGAAGCGCCGCTCACGCAGGCGCTTGCCGAACTCGAGTCGCGCAGTTCCCTGTTCAAGGTGCTCGGCGCGTACCCGAAGGCGATCGCCTGAGCGCGAGCCGGCCGATGGATTTTCGCATCGAACCGCAAGCCGTTGCCGGCGGTACCATCACTGTGCCGGGCGACAAGTCGGTGTCGCACCGTGCGCTCATGTTCGGCAGCATCGCCGACGGCACGACCCGCATCGGCGGGTTCCTGGCGGGTGAGGATTGCCTCGCCACGCTCTCCGCCTGCCGTGCGATGGGCGTAGCGATCGAATCGCCGGACCCGACCCACGTCGTCGTACACGGCGTCGGGCTGCACGGGCTGCGCGCACCGCGCGGCGAGCTCGACCTCGGCAATTCGGGCACTGCGATGCGCCTCATGTGCGGTCTCCTGGCCGGCCAGCCCTTCGACAGCACGTTGACGGGCGATGCCTCGCTTTCCGGACGGCCGATGAGCCGCGTCATTCGCCCGCTCGAGGCAATGGGCGCGAGCATCGAGAGCCGCGGCGGCAAGCCGCCGCTGTGCATTCGCGGCGGACGCACGCTGACCGGAATCGACTATGCACTGCCGATGGCGAGCGCGCAGGTCAAGTCCTGCGTTCTGCTGGCGGGGCTATACGCTGCCGGCCGCACGACCGTCCGGGAACCGGCGGTGACCCGGGATCATACCGAACGCATGCTGCGTACCATGGGCGTGACGGTGGACGCCGACGCCGGTCGTGTCAGCCTCGAGGGCGGCCAGGCACTGTCCGGTTCCTCGATCGACGTGCCGGCGGACCTTTCTTCGGCGACGTTCCCGATGCTCGCGGCGATCGTGGCCGAGGAGGCGGAACTCGTCATCGAGAACGTCGGCATCAACCCGACCCGCACGGGCGTCCTCGATATCCTCCGGGCCATGGGCGCGGACGTGCGCCTCGAAAACCGGCGTGACCTGGGAGGGGAGCCCGTCGCGGACCTGCGCGTGCGCAGCTCGCGGCTGACAGGCGGCGTCGTCGACCCGGCCCTCGTGTCGCTCGCGATCGACGAGTTTCCGGCGCTGTTCATCGCCGCGGCGTACGCGCGCGGCCGCACCACTTTTTCCGGGCTCGGGGAGCTGCGGGTCAAGGAAAGCGACCGCGTGGCTGCGATGGCGCAGGGGCTGCGAACCCTCGGGGTGGCGGTCGACGAAACGCCCGATGGCGCCGTAGTGCACGGCGGGCGCCTCGGCGGCGGTATCGTCGAGAGCCACGGCGACCACCGTATCGCCATGGCCTTTGCCGCGGGGGCCTCGGCGGCCAGCGGTCCCGTAACCGTGCGCGACATCGCGGCCGTCGACACGTCCTTCCCCGGCTTCGGCGAACTGATGCGCGGCATCGGCCTGCGGATCGAGACTGAGGGTGGGCGGGGCGCATGAGCCGCGTACCCGTCATCGCGATCGACGGGCCGAGCGGGTCGGGGAAGGGGACGATCGCGCGCCAGGTAGCCGCCGCGCTCGGCTATCACCTGCTCGACAGCGGCGCCCTGTATCGCCTGACGGCCCTGGCGGCCCGGCGGGCCGGCGTGCCGCTGGACGACGCGCCGCGGGTGGCGGGGATTGCCCGGCGCCTCGACGTCCGGTTCGGCAGCGATCCGGCCGGGGACGAACGGGTGTGGCTGGCCGGCGACGACGTGACGGATGCGATCCGGACCGAGGAAACGGGCGCCGGCGCCTCGCAGGTGGCCGCCCTCCCGGCGGTCCGCGGGGCGCTGCTCGACCTGCAGCGCGCTTTTCGCCGCCCGCCCGGCCTGGTGGCGGACGGGCGGGACATGGGTACCCAGGTCTTTGCCGACGCGGCCCTCAAGGTGTTCCTTACGGCAAGCGCCGGGGAGCGCGCGGAGAGGCGCTATAAGCAGTTGAAAGGCAAGGGTATTGATGTTAGCCTTGCCGCCCTTTCGCGGGACATCGAGGCGCGCGACCGGCGGGATTCCGAACGCAGCGTCGCGCCGCTCAAGCCCGCGGACGATGCCAGGATGCTCGATTCCTCGGGCCGGTCGATCGACGAGGTGACTGCGATCATCCTCGGGTGGGCCCGGGAATAAGCGGCAGGGACCGCGGCGGGTATCGCCGGTAAGCTGGATTTTTTGGTGGAGCCGGACAGGAGGTCCGGTTCTTGTGTGTCGTGACCGTCAGCCACAGGACGTGGTGCGACGTTTTACTGGTGACGGCGGCTGCGTACCTGCGGCGTCGTTCGGGTTTTCATCAACATGTCTGAAAGTTTTGCAGATTTATTCGAAGAAAGTTTTGCGAGCCAGAAGATCAAGCCGGGTTCGATCATTTCCGGCACCGTGGTCGCAATCAATGACGACGTAGTCCTCGTCAGTGCGGGCCTCAAGTCCGAGGCCGTCATCCCGATCGAACAGTTCCGCAACGACCTGCGCGAAGGCGACATAGCCGTCGGCGACAAGGTCGAGGTCGCGCTCGATTCCGTCGAAGACGGGTTCGGCGAGACGAAGCTGTCTCGCGAGAAGGCGATCCGTGCCCGGACGTGGATCGAGCTCGAGAAGGCCTTCGAGAACGACAAGGTGGTCGAAGGCGTGATCAACGGTCGGGTGAAGGGCGGTTTCACCGTCGAGATCGACAGCGTGCGGGCGTTCCTGCCGGGCTCGCTGGTCGACGTGCGCCCGGTCCGGGACCCGGCGTACCTCGAGGGCAAGAGCCTCGAGTTCAAGGTCATCAAGCTGGACCAGCGCCGAAACAACGTGGTGGTTTCGCGGCGGGCGGTGGTCGAACAGGAGTATTCTGCCGAGCGCGAACAGCTGCTCGAAGAGCTCCAGGAAGGCAACGTGGTCAAGGGTATCGTCAAGAACCTGACCGATTACGGTGCGTTCGTGGACCTCGGCGGTATCGACGGCCTGCTGCACATCACCGACATGGCCTGGAAGCGCGTCAAGCATCCTTCCGAGGTCGTGAACGTCGGCGACGAAATCGATGTCAAGATCCTGAAGTTCGACCGCGAGCGCCAGCGTGTGTCGCTCGGTATGAAGCAGCTCGGTGACGATCCGTGGAAGGATCTCGCGCGCCGCTATCCGCCGCAGACGCGCCTTTTCGGCACGGTCACGAACATCGCCGACTACGGCTGCTTCGTCGAGATCGAAGACGGCGTCGAGGGCCTCGTGCACGTGTCCGAGATGGACTGGACGAACAAGAACGTGAACCCGTCGCGGGTCGTCACGGTTGGCCAGGAAATCGAGGTAATGGTGCTCGAGATCGACGAGGAACGTCGGCGAATCTCGCTCGGCATCAAGCAGTGCAAGGCGAATCCGTGGGCCGAATTCGCTGCGAACTTCAACCGCGGCGACAAGGTCTCCGGGCAGATCAAGTCGATCACCGACTTCGGCATCTTTGTCGGCCTGGACGGCGGCATCGACGGGCTCGTGCACCTCTCCGACATCTCCTGGGACCTGCCTGGCGAGGAAGCCGTGCGCAATTACCAGAAGGGCCAGGAAATGGAAGCGGCCGTGCTGGCGATCGACGCTGAACGGGAGCGCATCTCGCTCGGCGTGAAGCAGCTCGAAAAGGACCCGTTCTCCGCCTGGCTGGCCGATCACCCGAAGAACAGTATCGTCAAGGGTACGGTTACCGAGGTGGATGCGCGTGGCGCTACGGTGGATCTCGGCGACGGCGTGCTCGGTTCGCTGCGTGCCTCGGAACTCGCCCGCGGGCGGGTCG
>DASUOE010000043.1:0-5402 GCA_036276805.1 Woeseiaceae bacterium
ATCGCGCAGGCGCAACTGACACCCAACGAGCAGGCGTTCCTGCTGGCGGACATGGCGTGGCGCGTCGACCGGGAGAGTGCCGCACGCAAGTACCTGCGCAAGCTGGACGTCGACGCGAAGGATGCCGCACGCCCGCTCTCGCTCAGCGTCGTACTTCATCACCACGCGGCCGAGTACGAGGCTGCACGCAAGCTGGCAGAGCAGGCGATCGCACTTGCGGCCGACGATGCCGTCGTCCTCGCGAACCTGTCGCACTGGCAATGGGACAGTTACTGCAATGCGCAGGTGCACGGAACGGACGGCCGCGTGCGCCTCGATGCTGTGCGCAGTTACGCGACCGAAGCGTTGCGCCTGGACCCCGGCAGCCTCGCGGCAAGAAAGTACCTGTGGCTCGCACTGCTGGAGCAAGGCGACCGCCCGGCAGCGTTGCGCACGATGACGGGGGCTTACGAGCTCGAGCCCCGTAACCGGGACCTGAACCTCGCAATGGGCAGGTTCCTCGCCGAGTCGTCGGAACCGGCACACGCCCTGCCGTTCCTGGAGCGCGCGCTGGGCTGGAGCCACGTGGACGAGGAACGAGATGAAGTCGAGGCGTTGATCGTTGCCGTCGCAACCGGAAAGCCTGTCCCGCGTGCGCCGGCCTGCAGCAGCCCGGCGGGTGAATGGCGATAGCTTCGGCGCGTGACGAGAGCCAGGGCGCATGGTTCGCCTTTTCGTAACCTACATGGAGCAGTCGGTCCCGCCGGCCGATGATCCGCTGCCCGTGCCGATTGCCGGCGCCTCGGTAGCGCGGGAAACTCCGGACCCGCAGGCATACCTGGGCCTTTACCGGGCAATCGGAACGCCATTGCAGTGGGACGAACGCCTGCGCATGAGCGAAGGCGAGCTCGCCGATTTTCTCACTCGCGCATCCACCGCCGTGTACGTCCTTCGGCAGGCGGGGGAGCCCAGAGGCCTGTGCGAGTTCGAGGCCCTCGGGGCGGCCGACGTCGAGTTAAGGCACTTCGGCCTCGTACCCGCGGCGCAGGGCCGGCGGCTCGGGCCGTACCTGCTCGACCAGGCGTTGCGTTCGGTTTGGAGCCACGGCCCCGAACGCATATGGCTGCATACCGACACCAACGATCATCCCGCGGCGAGACCGGTTTACGAGCGTGCCGGTTTCACGGTCCGTGCCGAAACGTGGGAAGAGTTTCCGGACTGAGACGCTCGCCCTGTGTCCGCAACTGATCCATGCACGTCGCTACTTTGCCACACCCCTCCGTGATGGGTTTTGCTCCGCAGTGGAA
The DNA here is from genome assembly GCA_036276805.1 of Woeseiaceae bacterium. Classification (GTDB taxonomy): domain Bacteria; phylum Pseudomonadota; class Gammaproteobacteria; order Steroidobacterales; family Woeseiaceae; genus UBA1847. Next base: position 1,287 of record DASUOE010000043.1, read on the forward strand.
ACAACCGGGTGCGGGCTCGCCGGAAGCCGCGCGGCCGGACATGTAAACGCAACGGCTCGTCCTGGGCGTCACCGACAGGCAGTCAACGGCGCTCGCCGGGAGATGCCGCGGCCGTGCTGGCGCCCCTGCACGTCGCAGCTATTGCGCCGGCACCGGGCAGGCGTCGATCACGCCCTGTTCACGCAGGCACTCCGGCGCGAGCAGGCCTACGCCGATGAAGTCGATGATGCGCTGCGCCTGGGTGACACCGCTGCCGGGCTGGGTCTCGAGCACGAACAGGTCCTGGTCGTAGAAGCTGTGGCCTGCGCCGACGTTCGTAATGAGTTCGTACGGCAGCCCGATCGATGCCGCGCGGTTCGCGATCCGGAGCGAGCCGGTTTCGTAGTTCACGATCGTGTCGGCCGTTCCGTGCACCATGATGACCGGCGCCTCGTCGACCGTGATGACGCTCGAATCGTAGACGAGCCCGATCGTGCCCCAGAGCGGGACCACGACACCGATCCCGGGCGTGGCCAGCCCGAGGTCGTCCATCACGTAGGCGAGGTTGATGATCGTGACGGCGCCCGCCGACTCGCCGAGCAACGCGACGCCGGCAAAGCCCATGCCGTTGTCGGCGGCCCAGTCGGCCAGCCAGTCAATGGCGCCGACGGTGTCTTCCACCGCGGCGAGCTGCACGCGCGCAAAGGACTCCTGCGATGAAGACACCCCGAGCCTCTGAAGTACCTGGGCGTAGGCGGGGCTCAGGACCGGATCCTGGCCTATGAGGCGGTAGTCGATGGACACGGCTACGAAGCCCTGGCGCGCGAAGACGTCGCCGAACCGCTGGAACACCCCGTGCCGGCGCGTGCCCTTCCTGAACCCGCCGCCGTGCACCATGACCACGACGGGCACGCGGTAGCCCGTCAGGTCGACGTCGGGCTCGAACAGGTCGAGGTGCAGATCCTCGTCACGCGGGTTGCTCTGGTCGACGCGGCCCTGCGCGAACACGATCGCTTTCGTTGCCCGCACGTCGTAGGGCCCGTCCCGGTCGATGCCGTGGTACTCGCCGGATGGCGGCGGCAGGGGAGGCGGCAGTGGCGGTGGCGGCGGGGGTTCGTTCCCGACCTGCCCTCCGCCGGAACTGCTCGTCCCCGAGCAGCCGGCCAGGGCCAGCGCCATGGCGGCGAGGAGTGCGACGACGTATCGCGAATGAGTCATGCAAGCTTCCGTTCCCGGACTCGATTGAGGGCGCCAGGCAGGCCGCCGTCGCAAATTCGGCCGAATTACTGGCCCCGTTGCTGGCCACGGCATTGGCCTTATTATGGCATTGCGTCGCGCACGGCGTGCGAGCCTGGCGGGTCCCGGGTCGTAGGAGCGGCCGTGAGGCCGCGAATGGATTGCGCTTTCTGGCCGCGGCGAAAACGCCGTGGCATCCGACCGCCTGCAATTCGCGGCGTTACCGCCGCTCCTACAATCGCACGGTACCGCCGCTCCCGCCGGTAGTACCCGGGGCGGCCCGCGGTATCGGCTTGTTTTTCCCGGCCAGCCGCTTATAAAGGCCCCATGCCCCGTGCAATCGTCCTCGTCCTCGACTCCTTCGGCATCGGCTCGGCCGCGGATGCCGCGCGCTTCGGGGACGCCGGCGCCGATACCCTGGGCAGCATCGCCCGGGTGCGTGCCGCGAGCGCTGCAGGGCCGCTCAAGCTGCCGAACCTGGCGCGCCTCGGGCTGTTCGAGGCGAGCCGCGCGAGCACCGGCCGGTACCCGGCGGGCGCGGAGACGGAGGTCGCCATCGACGGTGCCTGGGGCTTCGCGGAGGAACTCTCGAGCGGCAAGGACACCCCGAGCGGGCACTGGGAGATCGCGGGCGTGCCGGTGCTGTTCGACTGGGGCTATTTCCGGAAAGCCGAAGACACGTTTCCGCCGGCACTGCTCGACGAGCTCGTACGCCGAGCGGACCTGCCCGGCGTGCTGGGGAACTGCCACGCCTCCGGCACCGAAATCATCAAGGAGCTTGGCGAGGAACACATGCGGACGGGCAAGCCCATCGTCTACACGTCCGCGGACAGCGTGTTCCAGGTCGCATGCCACGAGGAAACGTTCGGGCTCGAACCCCTGTACGAACTGTGCGAGATCGCACGCGAACTCGTCGACGAGTACCGGGTCGGGCGCGTCATCGCGCGGCCCTTCGTCGGCGACCGGGCCGACAACTTCGAGCGCACCGGCAACCGGCGCGACCTGACCACGCCGCCGCCGGCGCCGACCGTTCTCGACAGCCTCGTGGCGAGCGGCGGGAAGGTCTTCGGCATCGGCAAGATACCGGACATCTACGCGCACCGGGGCGTGACGGAGGAAATCAAGGCCACCGGCAACGCCGCGCTGTTCGATGCGACCCTCGACGCGCTCGACGATGCGCCGGACCGCTCGATCGTCTTCACGAATTTCGTCGACTTCGACATGCTGTACGGCCATCGCCGGGACGTGGCCGGGTACGCCGCGGCGCTCGAGTATTTCGACACCCGCCTGCCCGAGCTCTACGAACGGATGCGTCCCGACGACCTGCTGGTCATCACGGCGGACCACGGCTGCGATCCGACCTGGCAGGGCACCGATCACACCCGCGAGCATATCCCCGTCATCGCCCGCGGCCGGGGGGTCGTGCCGGGGCCGATCGGGAGGCGGCGGAGCTTCGCCGACATCGGCCAGACGCTCGCCGGCCTGTTCGGCCTGGAACCGATGCCCTACGGCGAGAGCTTCCTGGCGGCCCGGAGCTGAGCCCGCCGAGGCGCCGGCAGACCGGCGCCGGGGAGCTCCCGGATAGCGCCGCGCGTTGCGCCACGGCCGTGCGGCCCGGCAGAATCGGGACTGTTCAGCCGCGAGACGAGATTTTGTCCGACACCGAGCGAGACGGCGACCAGCGCCTTAGGGACGACTTCCTGGACAGGCTTGCGCACGAATTGCGCAATCCGCTGGCGCCCATCCAGTCGAGTGTCGACATCCTGCGGCACGCCGGCGGTTCCGAGTCCACGCGCGAACGGGCGCTCGCCATCATAGAACACCAGCTCTCGCATCTCGTCAGGCTCATCGCGGAACTCACGCACGTCTCGCAGGTCACGCGCGGCACGGTCGAGCTCGAGCGAGCTCCGGTCGAAGTGCGCGCGCTCGTTCGCGAAGCCGTGGACAGGGCGTTGAGCCGCCCGGCGAACCATTCGCCGGGGGAACCGCACGAAATCGAGGTCGAACTCGCCGACGCGCCGCTGGTCGTGCAGGCGGACCGCGAACGCCTGGAGCACGTGATGGCGAGCCTGCTTCGGAACGCGATGAAGTTTTCGCCGGCCGGCAGCCGTATCCATGTCGCCGTCGACCGCGAAGGCCAGCATGCCCGCATCGCCGTGCGCGACGAGGGCGTCGGCATCGCCGCCGATAAGCTCGAGGAGATCTTCGGGCTCTTTCGCCAGGTGGACGCTGATGCGGGCGGGCTCGGCGTCGGCTTGACGCTCGCACGCAGCATCGTCGAGTTGCACGGCGGAACCCTGGTGGCGCAGAGCGAAGGCGCGGGCCTGGGCAGCGAGTTCGTCTTGCGCCTGCCGCTGTCGACGCCGGCCGATACGCTCGCCGCGCCGGAAGTGCGGCCCGGCGCCGCCGTCGCGGATACACGCATCGTCGTCGTGGATGACAACCGCGATGCCGCCGAAAGCCTGTACATGCTGCTGACGACGCTCGGCGCCAACGTGCGCGTGGTCTACGACGGCAACGCAGCGCTCGAGGCGGTGCAGGCGTTCCGGCCGGAGATTGTCCTGCTCGACATCGGGATGCCGGGAATGGACGGCTACGAGGTCGCGCGCAAACTGCACGAGCGCCCGGACCGGCAGGACATCCTGCTGGTTGCGCTGACCGGCTGGGCGCAGCCGCAGGACGTCGAGCGGGCAAAGGCGGCGGGTTTCGACCTGCACCTGACGAAGCCGGTCACGAGCGCGCAGCTCATGCAGCTGCTCGCCGACTACGCCGCGCGCCAGTGAACCGTGCGGCCGGGCGGGCGCGCAGGATCCGCGGTATCGTACCGGCGGCCGGTGCGCGCTGCGTGCTGACAGCGGCCGCGGCGATGCTGCTCGCATCGCCGGGCTGCGCGCCGGTCCC
>DASUOE010000044.1:0-41624 GCA_036276805.1 Woeseiaceae bacterium
CGAGGCCCGGTGGCTGTGGGACAGCCTGGACGCCGCGTTCGCGCTGCGCGCCCGGGACACCGACCGCGCGCTCGCGAGGCCGATGTAGTCGCGGGCCGCCTCGGCATGGTCGCCATCCTCGGCGCTGCGGGCCGCCGCCGCTTCGCCGCTCTTCGCAGGCAGGGTCGACAAGCCGCTCGTGCCGCAGCCCGCAACGAGCGTGAGCGCGGCGAGGCTTGCCAGTACAGCGGCGTAACGGGCAGGATGTCTCGCTGCAGTGGTCATCGGTGAAGAATCACAAAGTCCCCCGTGAGCGCCACGCTGTTCATTGTTGCGACACCCATCGGCAATCTCGAGGATCTGTCTCCACGAGTGCGCAGGACGCTTTCGGAAGTGAAGTTGATTGCCGCCGAGGATACCCGGCGCACCGGGCGATTACTATCGCATATTGGCGTCGGAACGCCACTTACGGCGCTGCACGAACACAACGAATCCGATGCGGTTTCGGGCCTGCTCGAGCGACTCGCGGCCGGTGAGTCGCTGGCGCTCGTCTGCGATGCGGGCACGCCGCTCATCAGCGATCCGGGCTATCGCCTGGTCGCGGCGGCTCGCGAGCGCGGCGTGACGGTCACGCCCGTGCCCGGGCCGAGCGCGCTCACCGCTGCACTCTCCGTCGCCGGGCTGCCGACGGACCGGTTCTGCTTCGAGGGCTTCCTGCCGCCGAAAAGCGCGGCGCGGCGGGCGGCGCTTGAGGCGCTCGCGCACGAGACCCGCACCCTCGTGTTCTATGAAGCCGTGCACCGCATCCGGGCGACGATCGACGACCTCGCCGAGGCGTTCGGCGGCGAACGGCCGGCCTTTATCGGGCGGGAACTCACCAAGCTCCACGAGCAGCTCGCGAACGGCACGCTCGCCGAGCTGGCCGCGCGCCTGCACGCCGGTGACATACCGGAGAAGGGCGAGTTCGTAGTCATCGTGCACGGCGGTGCGCCGGCCGGGGCCGGCCTCGACGCCGACGCGCTCGCGCGCGAACTCGCGGCCGTGCTGCCCATGCGCCAGGCAGCGGCCGTAACGGCGAAGCTCGCCGGCGGGCGGGCCAACGAGATCTACCGGCGCTTGCTCGACAAAAAGTAGGCGCGGCGCACCCGCCCAGCGGGTAGAATCGGCACCGGAAATGCCGGAGTCGGCCAGGCAATCGCTGCGCGTTTTAACGCGCGGAGGAAAGTCCGGGCTCCTTCGGACAGGGTGCCAGGTAATGCCTGGGGGGCGCGAGCCCACGGAAAGTGCCACAGAAAATATACCGCCCCGCGGCTCTGCCGCGAGGTAAGGGTGAAAAGGTGCGGTAAGAGCGCACCGCGCGACCGGTAACGGTTCGCGGCACGGCAAACCCCGCCCGGAGCAAGACCAAATAGGGGAGTATGCGGATCCGTCCGCGCCGCCGGTCCCGAGCGGACTCCCGGGTAGGTTGCTCGAGGCGGCTGGTGACAGCCGTCCCAGATGAATGATTGCCCACGACAGAACCCGGCTTACGGCCGGCTCCGGTATTTCCCCTCGTCCGTGTGGCGCTTCAAACGTGTCAGGAGAAGCGCTTCGGGACTTTCTCACGCAGGCTTTCCGGTACAGGAGTGTGACGATGCGAACAATAACCATACCGGCCGCTTTCCTCGCTATGACGCTCTTGTCCGGCTGCGGGTACAACACCCTCAATGCGGGCGACGAACAGATCAAGGCCGCCTGGTCCGAAGTCGTCAACCAGTACCAGCGGCGCGCCGACCTGATACCGAACCTCGTGCGCACGGTGGAGGGATTCGCGGAGCAGGAGCGCGAAGTGCTGATCGGCGTGACCGAGGCGCGTTCGAAGGTGAGTTCCATCCAGGTGTCGCCCGAGATGATCGACGATCCGGCGGCGATCGCGCGTTTCCAGGCGGCGCAGGGCGAATTGTCCGGGGCGTTGTCCCGGCTCCTCGTGACGGTCGAGAGGTACCCGGAGCTTCGCTCGGACCAGAACTTCCGCGACCTGCAGGCGCAGCTCGAAGGGACCGAGAACCGGATCGCCGTCGCGCGCAACCGCTATATCGACGCGGTCCGCGAGTACAACACCGTAGTGCGCTCCTTTCCGACGAACCTCACGGCCATGCTGTTCGGGTTCGACGTAAAGCCGAACTTCACGGTCGAGAACGAGGCCGAGCTGGCCGAACCGCCCGAGGTCTCGTTCGGCGACGACGACTGACGGTCGATGGCGACGGGCTCGCCACGCGCGCCCGGGCGCCGGCCTCTGCCGGTCCTGCCCGGCATCCCGCACCTCAAGGCGCTGCTGCTGCTTCTCCTGTCGGTGGCCGGCATCGCCGCGGCCGAGGACGGCCCGGCGGCAGTGCCGGCCCTGAACGCGCGGGTCACCGACCTCACCGGCACTCTCGACGCTGCCGAGACGGCCCGCCTGGATGACCAGCTGGCCGAACTCGAATCCTCGACCGGCGCACAGCTCGCCGTACTCGTCGTGGCATCGACGCGCCCGGAGGCCATCGAGCAGTACGCGATTCGCGTTGCCGACGCCTGGCGGCTGGGCCGCGAGGGCGTGGACGACGGCGTGCTGCTGCTCGTCGCCACCGAGGACAGGGCGGTGCGGATAGAGGTCGGATACGGGCTCGAAGGCGCCGTGCCGGACGCACGGGCGAATCGCATCATCGACGAGCAGATCCTGCCGCGATTTCGCGAGGGCGATTACGCGGGCGGGCTCGCAGCCGGTACCGAAGCGCTCGCCGCCGCGATTCGCGGCGAATCCCTGCCGCCGCCGGCGCCACGCGGCCCTTCGCTGCCGGACGTGGGCGGGCTCCTCCCGGTGCTGCTCGTGCTGGCCGCGACCGTCGGCGGCGCTCTCAAGCGTGCTTTCGGTGCGCTGCCAGGTGCCGCGCTCGCGGGCGGCCTCGTCGGCGCACTCGTCTGGTTTCTCGTCGGCGTCCTGGTGACCGCAATCGTCGCCGCTGCGGTCGCGTTCGTGCTCATCCTGTTCATGTCGGCCGGCCCCGGCGCGTGGTCCAGCGGCCGCGGCTACGGCGGCGGCTTCGGGGGCGGTTTCGGGCGCGGCGGCGGCTTCGGCGGCGGCGGCGGCAGTTTCGGGGGCGGCGGCGCCTCCGGGCGCTGGTGACGGGGGCCGGTATGCATCGCTGCTGGCAGAACCTGACGACCACGCGATTCGCGCTCAGGCGCGCCTTTCCGCCGCCCGTGCTAACGGCGATCGAGACCGCCATCCGCGACAGCGAAATCCGCCACGGCGGCGAGATCCAGTTCGCGATCGAAACCGCGCTCGACGTCCGCGATCTGTGCCGCGGTGCGACGGCACGCGCACAGGCCTGCCGCGCCTTCGGCGAACTCGGGGTGTGGGACACGGCAAGGAACAACGGCGTGCTCATTTATGTGCTGCTCGCCGAACGCGACATCGAGATCGTTGCCGACCGCGGCTACCGCGGCCGGGTGGCGGAGGAGGATTGGCGGGCCGTCTGCGGGACGATGCGCGAGGCCTACGCGGCCGGACGCTTCCTCGACGGCTCGCTCGCCGGCATCGATGCGGTGACCGCGCTCGTCGCTGCCCATTACCCGCGCAAGGAAGACGACAGCAACGAACGGCCGGACCGCCCGCTGATCCTCTGAAAGGTCCGCTCCGGCACGCCCGCTCCGGGCGAACCAGGGCGCTGTGCCCATGCCGGACGCCCGGGTCGCCTGACGCTTTGCCGACCGTGCCGGCACCCGCCGCGAGAACGTGACGCCGATCGCGCGCCGCGCCATCGCCATTCGCCGTGAACCGCGAAGCCGAGGCCGGCGTCGCCCGGGGTCAGCGCTCGTCGAAGAAACAGACCTAAGGGTTTGATTTCGTTCGCAGCAGGACTGCCACAATTTGCCCTGATCGGGCCATCGAACCGCCTCTAAGTGCCTGTAGAACAAGAATTAATTGGCGCGCGCTGTTGACGCGTCCGGAGGCCGGTCCTATAGTGTCGAAAAGTGGAAAAATGTGGGAGGAAATGGACATCCCGCCCGGATATCGCGCCAGAAGAGCGGTTCCCGGCCAGTCCTTGTCACGATGTTTCGAGGGGCCACCAAAGTCACCCTGGACGCCAAGGGGCGCCTGGCCATGCCGACCCGGTACCGGGAACGGCTGGCGGCGCGCTGCAATGGCCAGATCGTGCTGACGGTCGACAAGGATCATTGCCTCCTGGTGTACCCGCTGCCGGACTGGGAGGAGCTCGAACGCAAGCTGGTTCGGCTGCCCAGCATGAACAAGTCCGCGCGGCGCATCGTGCGGATTATGGTGGGTTACGCGACGGAGGTCGACATGGATGCGAACGGCCGCATCCTGGTGTCGCGCGAACTCAGGGACTTCGCGGCGCTCGAGAAGAACGGGATGCTGATCGGGCAGGGCAACAAGTTCGAATTGTGGGACGAAGCGACCTGGAACGAGAAGCGGGACCAGTGGCTCGACGAAGAGGATGACGGCGAGTTGCCCGCGGACCTCGAGTCGATTGCGTTCTAGGTGAAGCATCAGTTGAGCGGCGGCGGACACGTTCCGGTGCTGCTGGGGCCGGTCCTCGAGGGACTGCGGATCAATGCAGACGGCATCTACGTCGACGGGACTTTCGGGCGCGGCGGACATTCGGGCGCGATCCTCGGGCAACTCGGTACACAGGGGCGCCTTCTGGCGCTGGACCGGGACCCGCAGGCGATCGCCGCAGCGCCGCCGCAGCTGGCCGGGGACCCGCGGTTCGAGCTGATCAGGGGTGAGTGTGCGCAACTGGAAGCGATCATGGACGAACGGGGGCTCGCCGGCCGCGTTGACGGGCTCCTTCTCGACCTCGGCGTTTCCTCCCCGCAACTTGACGACCCGGAGCGGGGATTCAGTTTTCTCAGGGACGGTCCGCTGGACATGCGCATGGATCCGGACAGCGGCGCCAGCGCCGCCCAATGGCTTGCAGCCGTGAGCGAGGCGGACTTGCGCAGGACGCTCAGGCAATTCGGGGAAGAGACGCTCGCGCCGCGCATCGCGCGCGCCATCGTCGCCGCCCGCGCCCGCGCGCCGATCACCCGCACGCGCGAACTCGCCGACGTCGTCGCGGCCGCGACGCCCGCGAAACTGCGGGGCGGGCACCGGCATCCGGCGACCAGGACGTTCCAGGCCATCCGCATCGCCGTAAACGACGAACTGCGCCAGCTCGAATCGGTGCTCGACCAGGCGCTTCGCGTGCTCGCTCGCGGCGGGCGTCTCTGCGTAATCACGTTCCATTCCCTCGAAGACCGCATCGTCAAGCGCTTCATGCGGACGCATGCGCGGGAAGCGGAACAGTACCGGGGCCTGCCCGACGTTCCGGCGGCATTCCGCCCGGCACTCGCCGTCATCGGCCGGGCAGTAACCGCCGATGCCGAAGAAATCGCCGCGAACCCGCGTGCGCGCAGCGCGCGCCTGCGCGTTGCGGAGCGGCAGTGATGCAGAACGCCGGACGGCCGAACCTGTACCGACACAAGCCACTGACGCTCGTGTTCGTGCTAGCCGCCGTGTGCGTGGTGAGCGCGATGGCGCTCGTCTATACCAAGCATGAGTCGCGCAAGCTGTTCGTGGAACTCGAAGCGCTCACGGACGAGCGCGACGAGCTCAACATCGAGTGGGGGCAACTGCAGATCGAGCAGAGCACCTGGGCGACGCACGCCCGCATCGAACAGGTGGCCACCGGCGAGCTCGAACTCGCACGGCCGACAACGGACGAAATATTCGTGATCCAGGAATAATGGCACGCGGCGCGGAAACGAGGGCCCAGACGGCGCGGCGCTTCACAGGCCGCGTCGCGGTCGTGCTCGTGGCATTCGGGCTCGTCGCGGCTTCGCTGGTTGCACGCGCCGTGCACCTGCAGGTGCTCGATCGGGAATTCCTGACGCAGCAGGCCGACACCCGGCACCTGCGCGTCGAAAAGATAGCCGCACATCGTGGCACGATCACCGATCGCAACGGCGAGCCACTCGCCATCAGCACGCCGGTCGACAGCATCTGGGCGAACCCGAAGGAGCTCGCACCCGCCGTGGACAGCGTGCCGCGGCTCGCCGCGGCACTGGGCCTCGATGCCGAGCTGCTGATGCGGCGCATTTCCCGCAGCATGGACCGCGAGTTCCTGTACCTGCGCCGCCACCTGAGCCCGGAACAGGCGCGCGAGGTGCTGGCGCTCAACCTGCCGGGCGTGAACGTGCAGCGCGAGTACCGGCGCTACTATCCTGCCGGCGAAGTGACGGGCCACCTGGTCGGTTTCACGAACGTCGACGACGAAGGCCAGGAGGGGCTGGAGCTCGCCTACAACCACTGGCTTGCCGGCGAGTCGGGCGCGAAGCGCGTGCTGAAGGACCGCCTGGGCCGCCCGGTGGAGAACGTGGAGAGCATTCGTCCGCCGCACCAGGGCAAGGAACTCAAGACCAGCATCGACCTCAGGATCCAGTACCTCGCGTATCGGGCGCTCAAGTCCGCGATCCGGCAGCACGACGCGTTGTCCGGTTCCGTGGTCGTGCTCGACGTGCAGACCGGCGAGGTTCTCGCCATCGTGAACCAGCCGACCTACAACCCGAACGATCGGGCGCAGTACGCGGCCGAGCGATATCGCAATCGCGCGATCACCGACATCTTCGAGCCCGGCTCGAGCATCAAGCCGCTGGTGGTTGCCGCCGCACTCGAAAGCGGCGAGTTCCGGCCTACGAGCATCATCGACACTGCGCCGGGCGCGATCACGGTGGGCCCGAAGCGGATCGAGGACAAGACGAACCTCGGCCGCATCAGCCTGACGACGATACTCGCCCGCTCGTCGAACGTCGGCGCGACGAAACTCGCGATGGCCATGCCGGCGGACGAGTTGTGGACGACGATGACGCGCTTCGGCTTCGGGGAGCTCACGTCGAGCGGCTTTCCGGGCGAATCGGCGGGCTTGCTGACGCATTTCGACAACTGGAAGAAGATCAACCAGGCGACGCTCGGCTACGGCTACGGCGTGTCCGTCACGCCGCTGCAGCTCGCGCAGGCCTACGCGGCGCTCGGCGCCGGCGGGCGCATGCAGCCGGTGTCGCTCGTCGCGATCGAGGCGCCGGGCGACGGCCGGCAGGTCGTCGCGCAGGACACGGCCGCGACTATCGTGCAGATGCTGGAGGAAGTCGTGCGCCCCGGCGGCACCGGCACCAAGGCCGCCGTGACGGGCTACCGCATCGCCGGGAAGACAGGCACCGCGTGGAAGTCGGGCGTCGGCGGGTATTCGCGCGACAAGTACTTCTCGATCTTCGCGGGACTTGCGCCAGCCACCGAACCGCGCCTCGCCGCCGTCATCGTCATCGACGAGCCGCACGGCGAGTTGTACTACGGCAGCGACGTGGCCGCGCCGGTGTTCGCGGACGTGATGGCCGAAGCGTTGCGCCTCCTGGCCGTGCCGCCGGATGCGTTGCCGGCGCGCGATGCCGGCAGCGTCCTCGCGATGAGCGACCGGAGCACGGCGCCGTGAGCATGCCGGCGGAACGGATGACGAACGCGATGACGCTGGAGGAACTGCTCATGGGCATCGTGACGGCGCCGCCGTTGCCGGTGTCCGACATCACGACCGACAGCCGCCGCGTGCGCGCAGGCAGCCTGTTCATGGCTTGTCCCGGGCTTGCCAGTCACGGTCTCGACTACGTCGCGGACGCCGCGGCGCGCGGCGCGATCGCCGTGGCCTACGACAGTACCGCGTGCGTTGCGCCGCTCCCCGCGTCGGGCCTGCCGGCGGTGCCCGTGCCGTTCCTGTGCGACCGGCTGGGCGCGCTCGCGAACCGGTTTTTCGAACGCCCGTCCGAAAGCGTCGGCGTCATCGGGGTGACCGGCACCAACGGCAAGTCGACCGTGGCCTGGCTGGCGGCGCAATGCCTCACGCACCTCGGCCGGCGCTGCGCCTACGGCGGCACGCTCGGCTACGGTCTCGGCGGCGATCTCATGCGCGACGACGACTTGACCTCGCCCGGCGTGATCGAAACGCACCGGCGCCTCGCCGCGTTCCGCGATGCCGGCGCCCTGGCCGCCGCCATCGAGGTGTCATCGCATGCACTCGACCAGCAGCGCGTCCGGGGTGTCCGATTCGAGGCCGCGGTGTTTACGAATCTCAGCCGCGACCATCTCGATTACCACGGGGACATGGCGGCCTACGGTGCGGCCAAGGCGCGCCTGTTCGAGGACTACGGCGCCCGTCACCGCATCATCAACGTCGACACGGCCTTCGGCGCCGATCTCGCGCGGCGCTGCGGCGCCAACGTCGTGGTCGTGACGACGAACCCGGATGTCGCGTGGCAAGGCGCACGGCACGTGCTCGTCGTGCCGCGCGGCGCCCGCGCGGGCAGCACGCCGGTTGCGGTCCGGTCCAACTGGGGCGAAGTCGAATTCGAGCTGCCGCTCGTCGGCGCATTCAACGTCGCGAACGCGGCCTGCGTGCTCGGGCTCCTGCTCGCCCAGGGCACCACGCTGCGCGCGGCCGCCGATGCGTTCGCCGCGGTGACCGCGCCGCCCGGCCGGATGCAGCGTGTCCCGGCGGCTGCCGGGCCCGCGGTCTACGTGGATTACGCGCACACGCCGGATGCGCTGGCCGCCGCGCTCGCGGCCCTGCGCCCGCACGTCTCCGGTTCGCTCTGGTGCGTGTTCGGCTGCGGCGGCGGGCGCGATCGAGGCAAGCGCCCGGAGATGGGCCGCATCGCTGCTGCATCGGCCGACCGCATCGTCGTCACAAGCGACAACCCGCGCTCCGAAGCGCCGCGGCAGATCATCGAGGACATCCTGGCGGGACTGCCCGGCGCCGGCGCGGCCGATCCCCGCGTGGCGGTGTTCGAGGACCGCGCGAGCGCCATCGCACACGCCATTGCAACGGCGGCCAGTGACGATGCCGTACTGATAGCCGGGAAGGGACACGAGGACTACCAGCTCGTTGACGGGCGGCGCCTGCCGTTCTCCGACGTCACGGTCGCAGCCGATGCGCTGGCCGCCTACGGGAGCCGGCCATGATGGCCACGCTGTCGGCCGCCGCGCGGTACGCGGGCGGGACGCTCGCCGGCCCCGACCGCAGCTTCGACGGCGTGAGCACCGATACGCGCACGCTCAGCGCCGGCGAGCTCTTCGTCGCGCTCAAGGGGCCGAACTTCGACGGCGCGGCGTATCTTGGCGAGGCTGCAAGACGAGGCGCGGCAGGCGCCCTCGTAGCGACGAACTGCGACGCGGCGGTCACCCGGATCGTCGTCGACGACACGCGCCTGGGGCTCGGCCGGCTGGCGCAGGGCTGGCGGCGCAGCCAGTCGGCGGTGGTCGTCGGGATCACCGGCAGCAACGGCAAGACCACGCTCAAGGAGCTCACGGCCGCCTGCCTCCGCGAGGCGGCGCCGACGCTCGCAACCGAAGGCAACCTCAACAACGACATCGGCATGCCGCTCATGATGACGCGGATAGCGCCGGTGCACCGTTACGCGGTCCTCGAGATGGGCGCGAACCACGCCGGTGAGATCGCGTATCTCGCCGCCCTCGCGGAGCCGGACGTCGTCGCGATCACGAACGCGGGTGCGGCGCACCTCGAGGGCTTCGGGTCCCTCGAAGGCGTGGCGCGCGCCAAGGGCGAGATACTGGAGACGCGGCCGCGGCCCGGTGTCGCGGTGCTGAATGCGGACGACCCGTGGTTCGATTACTGGCGCGGGCTCGTGTCGGACGTCGAAACGCTGAGCTTCGGCCTCGGCGACGCGGCGGACGTGCGGGCCGGCGACATCGTCGCGGAGCCGGCGGGCTCGTCGTTCCGGCTGCACCTGCGGCAGGATTCCCTGGACGTCCGCCTGTCGCTGCCCGGTCGGCACAACGTCCGCAATGCCTGTGCCGCCGCTGCCATCGCCGCGGCGCTGGGCCTCGAGCCGGAGCGCATCCGCGCGGGTCTCGAGAGCGTTCGCCCGGTCGCGGGCCGGCTGCAGCCGCTTGCGGGACCGGCCGGTGCGGCGCTCTATAACGACAGCTACAACGCGAACCCGTTGAGTGTCGTTGCCGCCGCCGAGTTCCTGGCCGCGCTCGAGGGTCGCGCCCTGCTCGTGCTCGGCGACATGGGCGAGCTCGGTCCCGATGCGGCGCGATTGCACGCCGAGGTCGGAGCCGCCGCGCGCAATGCCGGCGTCGCCCGCCTGTACGCGCTCGGCGAACTGTCACGCCACACCGTGCGCGCCTTCGGCGAAGGCGCCGCCTGGTTCCAGGACGTCGACGCGCTCGTCGCCGACCTCGAACGGGAGCTCGGCCCCGGGACGAACGTGCTCGTGAAGGGTTCGCGATTCATGCGCATGGAACGCGTGCTCGAGCGCCTCGGCGTGCAGGCGCCCGGGGCGCATGGCCAGGGCACGGCGGCGCACGGCGCATCGGCGGGCGGCGGCACGGGCACCGGTGCAGGCGCGGGAGGGCGGCGCTGACATGCTCCTGTACCTCACGAATTACCTGGCGCAGTTCGAGTCCGGTTTCAACGTCTTCAACTACCTGACGATGCGCGCGATCCTCGGCGCATTGACCGCGCTGGTCCTGTCTTTCGTGGTCGGGCCGCGCATGATCGCGCGGCTGTCGGTGAACCAGGTCGGACAACCGATCCGCCCGGACGGCCCGGTCACGCACCTGCCGAAGGCCGGCACGCCCACGATGGGCGGCGCGCTGATCCTGACGGCCATCGCGGTCAGCACGCTGTTGTGGGCCGACCTCGAGAACCCGCTCGTGTGGATCGTATTGCTCGTGACGCTGGCGTTCGGCGTCATCGGCTACGTCGACGACTACAAGAAACTCGTGTTGCAGAACCCGGCCGGTATCTCGGCCAAGCAGAAGATCTTCTGGCAGTCCGCCGCGGCGATCACCGCGGCCATTGCGTTGTACGTTACGGCGACCGACGACGTTTCCACGTCATTGCTGATCCCGTATTTCAAGGACCTGGCGATCCCTCTCGGCGTGTTCCAGGTCGTCGTAACGTACTTTTTCATTGTGGGCTTCTCGAATGCCGTCAACCTGACGGACGGACTCGACGGCCTTGCGATCATGCCCGCCGTCCTCGTCGGCGGTGCGCTCGGCGTGTTCGCGTACGTGACAGGCAACGTCAACTTCTCGCAGTATCTTGGCATTCCGTACGTACCCGGGACCGGCGAGATCCTCGTTTTCTGTGCGACGTTGTGCGGGGCCGGGCTCGGCTTCCTGTGGTTCAACACCTACCCGGCGCAGGTATTCATGGGCGACATCGGCGCGCTGGCGCTCGGCGCGGCACTCGGCATCGTCGCCGTCGTCGTGCGGCAGGAAGTCGTGCTTGCCATCATGGGCGGCGTATTCGTGATCGAGACGCTGTCGGTAATGATCCAGGTCGCGTCCTTCAAGCTGACCGGCAAGCGGGTCTTCCGCATGGCGCCGATCCACCATCACTTCGAACTCAAGGGCTGGGCGGAGCCGAAGGTCATCGTCCGCTTCTGGATCATCACCGTGATCCTCGTGCTGATCGGGCTCGCGAGCCTGAAGATCCGATGAGCGCCGTGCAGAAGACCCTGGCAAAGGATCTGGTCGTGGGCCTCGGTGCCACGGGCCTGTCCGTGGCTCGCTTCCTGAAGCGGCACGGCCTCGACGCCGCGTTCTGCGACACGCGCGACGCCCCGCCCGGCATCGACGCCCTGAACGAGATATTCCCCGACGTGACCGTGTTGCTCGGCAGCAGGCTGCACCTGCCGCAGGACACGTCCCGCGTCATCGTGTCGCCGGGCGTGCCCGACAGCGAGCCGCTGATCGTCGAGGCACGCCGGGCCGGCGTCGACGTCGTGAGCGACATCGAGCTGTTCGTGCAGGCGGCGAATGCGCCGTTCATGGCGATCACCGGCTCGAACGGCAAGAGCACGGTGACGACGCTGCTCGGGCACATGTGCAACGCGAACGGCTTTCGCGTGCGCACCGGCGGCAACCTCGGCGAGCCGGCGCTCGACCTGCTCGCCGGCGACGCGCCCGACGGCTACGTCCTGGAGCTGTCGAGCTTCCAGCTGCAGCGCACCGCATACCTGCCGGCGGACGTGGCCGTGTTGCTCAACGTCGCACCGGACCACCTCGACTGGCACCGCGACGAGGCCGAATACCGCGCGGCCAAGTACCGTATCTTCCGCGAGGCCAAGACGGCCGTCGTGAATCGCGCCGATGCCGCCGTGCTGCCGCACATCCGCCACGTTCCGCAATGGACGAGTTTCGGGCTGGACGAGCCGGCGCCAGGGCATTTCGGCCTCCGGACGGCCGACGGGTCGACTTACCTCGCGAAGGGCGAGGAGCTGCTGCTGTCGACCGCCGAGCTGGTGCTGTACGGCCGGCACAACCAGGCGAATGCACTCGCGGCGCTCGCGGCCGGCGACCTCGCCGGGCTCGAGATGGGGCCGATGCTGCAGGTGCTCGCCGAGTTCCCCGGCCTGCCGCACCGGATGCAGCACGTCGCGCGCGTGCGCGGCGTCGATTACGTGGACGACTCGAAGGCCACGAACGTCGCCGCCGCGATCGCGTCCATCGAGTCCGTGGACGGCATGCTCGTGCTCGTCGCCGGCGGTGTCGGCAAGGGCCAGGACTTCGCGCCGCTCGGTGCGGCGCTGGAGAACCGGCTGCGGGCCGCCGTGCTGATCGGCGAGGACGCGGGGAAGGTCGAGGCAGCGATCGACACGGTGCGGCCGGTCTATACCGCAACGGACATGGACGATGCCGTGGAGCAGGCGGCCCGCTACGCCGAGAAAGGCGATACGGTCCTCCTGGCGCCGGCGTGCGCGAGCTTCGACATGTTCGCGAATTACGGCGCCCGGGGCGACGCTTTCGCCGCGGCCGTCAGGAGGCTGGCACCGTGACCGCGTCGAGTTCGACGTTCCCGTTCCCGGTGCGGCTGCCGACGAACCTCCGGTTCGACCCGGTGCTCACGACGCTAGTGCTGACGCTGTTGCTCGGCGGCTTCGTGGTTCTCGCCTCGGCGTCCATAGCCGTCTCCGACAACGCGACCGGCGACCCGTTCTTCTACCTCGAGCGGCAGCTCGTCGCCGCGCTCATCGGCGTCGTCGCGGGCTTCGCCTGCCTGCACGTGCCGATGCAGGCCTGGCGCACGCTCGGGCCGCTCCTGCTGCTCGCCGGCCTCGGGCTCCTGACCCTCGTGCTCGTCCCCGGCGTCGGCTACGAGGTCAACGGCAGCCGGCGCTGGATCCGCTTCGGTATCCTGAACCTGCAGGTGTCGGAGCCCGCACGCCTGTGCATCATTCTCTACCTCGCCGGTTACCTGGTGCGGCGTTCCCGCGATCTCCGGGAGCGCATCGGGGGCTTCGTGCGCCCGATGGTGGTCGTCGCACTCGCGTGCGCCGCGCTGCTCGCGGAGCCCGACTTCGGAGCCGCCGTCGTGCTGCTCGCGACGACGCTTACGATGTTGTTCGTCGCGGGCGCCCGCCTGCGCGACTTTGCCCTGTCATTCGCGCTCGCCGCGGTCGGAATGGCGCTCCTCGCGGTCGCGTCGCCGTATCGCATGCAGCGCCTGAGCGGGTTCCTCGATCCGTGGGCGGACCCGTACGCCTCGGGCTTCCAGCTCACCCAGTCGCTGATCGCGATCGGCCGCGGCGAGTGGCTCGGCGTGGGGCTCGGGAACAGCGTGCAGAAGCTTTTCTACCTGCCCGAGGCACACACGGACTTCGTATTCGCCGTGTACGCGGAGGAGTTCGGGCTCCTCGGTTCGCTCGTCCTGATCGGCATTTTCATGGCGCTGCTGTGGCGTATTTACCAACTCGCGATTCGCGCGTATAACGCCGAGCGATTCTTCGAGTCGTACGTCGCCGTCGGCCTCGGTACCTGGCTCGGCCTCCAGATTTTCATCAACCTCGGCGTCAACATGGGCTTGCTGCCGACGAAGGGTTTGACCTTGCCGTTGATCAGTTACGGGCGAAGCAGCCTGATCGTCACGATGATCGCCGTCGCGCTGCTCCTGCGCATACATCACGAACTCGTGGTCGACGCGAAGCCCGTCAACCGCAGCAACGACGGCCCCGCCGGGAACGGAGCGGACGGCGACGGGCGGCAACCCGCCGGCCGCAAGACGAGAGGGCGGCGCACGTGAGTTCGCGGCCGATCCTAATCATGGCGGGTGGCACCGGCGGCCACGTGTTTCCCGCGCTCGCGGTGGCGCATGCGCTCGGGGAGCGCGCGCAGCCGGTGGTCTGGCTGGGTACCCGGGCGGGTATCGAAGCCCGGCTGGTGCCGGCCGCCGGCATCGACATCGAGTGGATCGGCGTCGCCGGCCTGCGCAGGAAGGGCGGACTCGCCTGGCTCGCCGCGCCCCTTACGCTCGCGCGGGCGCTCGTGCAGGCGCTCGGCGTCGTGCGCCGCCGGCGCCCGGCCGCGGTCCTCGGCATGGGCGGCTTCGCGAGCGGCCCGGGCGGCCTCGCCGCCTGGCTCGCGCGCTGTCCGCTCATCATTCACGAACAGAATGCCGCTGCCGGCCTTACCAATCGTCTTCTGGCGCGTCTTGCCCGGGTTGTGCTGCAAGCCTTCCCGGGCAGCTTTTCCGCCGGCATTGCCGCGGAAACGGTGGGCAACCCGGTGCGCCGGGACATTGCCGCGCTCCCGCCGCCCGCGGAGCGCTACCGGGACCGCTCCGGCCCCTTGCGGCTCCTCGTGCTGGGCGGCAGCCAGGGAGCGCTCGCGCTGAACCGCACCGTACCCGCCGCGCTTGCCCTACTGCCGGCGGCCCGGAAGCCGGTGGTCCGCCACCAGTGCGGCGAGCGCACGCTCGAGACGGCGCGCGCGGCGTACCTGGGCACGGGCATCGAGGTGGAAGTCCTGCCGTTCATCGACGACATGGCGGGCGCCTACGCGTGGGCCGACCTCGCCGTCTGCCGCGCCGGCGCGCTGACGGTGGCCGAGATCTGCGCGGCGGGACTGCCGGCCGTGTTCGTCCCGTATCCGGCTGCCGTCGACGATCACCAGACCGCGAACGCGCGGCCGCTCGCCGCCGCAGGCGCGGCGGAGATCGTGGCGGAAGCGGGGCTCACCGCCGCCGGCCTCGCCAAGATTCTCGAGGCCTGGCTCGGCGACCGGGCGACGCTCGCGGCACGGGCCGCGGTGGCGCGGTCGCTCGCGATGCCGGAATCGCTCGCGCGCATCACCGACATCTGCCTCGAACAGGCGGAGGCGGCCGCATGATCAGCCGGATGCGCCGTATACACCGCGTGCACTTCGTCGGCATCGGCGGTTCCGGCATGTCGGGCATTGCCGAGGTGATGCTGAGCCTCGGTTATGCCGTGCAGGGCTCGGACCTGAGGCCGAACGCGCAGACGCGCCGCCTGCAGGGGCAGGGCGCCACGATCTTCATCGGCCACGCCCGGGACAACATACGGTCCGCCGACGCGGTCGTCGTCTCGAGCGCGGTCGATGAAACCAATCCCGAGGTGGCGGCGGCGCGTGCGGCGCTGCTGCCGGTCGTGCGGCGCGCGGAAATGCTGGCGGAGCTCATGCGCTTCCGCTACTCCATCGCGGTTGCCGGCACGCACGGCAAGACCACAACCACGAGCCTCGTCGCGAGCGTGCTGGCGGAGGGCGGGCTCGACCCCACTTTCGTCATCGGCGGCCGACTGAAGAGCGCCGATGCCAACGCCCGGCTCGGCCAGGGCGAGTACCTCGTGGCGGAAGCCGACGAATCGGACGCGTCCTTCGTGCACCTGAAGCCGATGGTGGCGATCGTCACGAACATCGACGCCGATCATATGTCGACCTACGACGGCGACATCCAGCGGCTGCGGGCAGGGTTCGTCGAGTTCCTGCACAACCTGCCGTTCTACGGCCTGGCCGTCGTGTGCACGGACGATGCGGGCGTGAACGCGATCCTCGGCGACATCGGGCGCTCCGTGCTCACCTACGGCATCGAGGCCGGCGCGGACCTCGGCGCAGAGGACATCCGGTTCGAGGGCGGGCTGACACGTTTCCGGGCACTGCGCGCCGACGAGCGAGCGCCGCTCGACATCGCGCTCCGGCTGCCAGGGCTGCACAACGTGCGGAACGCCCTTGCCGCGATCGCCGTTGCGGACGAGTTGCAGGTCGCCGACGAGGCCATCGTGTCGGCTCTGGAGCGCTTCGAGGGCATCGACCGGCGGTTCCAGATCTTAGGAGAGATCGCCGTACCGGCGGGACGCGTGCTGCTCATCGACGACTACGGTCACCACCCGACAGAGATCGCGGCGACGCTCGCGGCAGCGCGGTCGGGCTGGCCGGGTCGGCGCATCGTGCTTGCGTTCCAGCCGCACCGCTACACGCGAACCCGCGATCTCATGGACGACTTCGCCTCGGTACTCTCGGAAGCCGACGTGCCGGTCGTGCTCGACGTGTACGCCGCCGGGGAACAACCGATCGCGGGCGCGGATGGCCGTGCCATTGCCCGCGCGATCCGGACGCGCGGTTCGGCGGAACCCGTGTTCGTCGAAAGCCTGGACGACCTCGAGCCCGTACTCCGCGACCTCCTCGCCGACGGCGACCTCCTCCTGACGATGGGCGCCGGGGACATCGGCGCCTTTGCCGCGGGGCTGGCGGACCGCCTGCGTCCCGCAAACCGATTGAAGGTGCACTCCTGATGGCGGCTGCCGAAAACATTGCGGTGTCCGGTGAACTGCTGCAGAACGAACCGATGAGCCGGCACACGTCGCTGAGGGTCGGCGGTCCGGCGGACCTGTACTTCGTGCCGGCGAGTATCGAGGACCTGCAGGTCTTCCTGCGTGAACTCGATGAGGCGACGCCGGTTCACTGGTTCGGCACCGGGAGCAACCTCCTCGTGCGCGACGGCGGGCTGCGCGGCGTCGTGATTGCCGCAGCGAAGGTACTGCGGGACCTCGAGCGCGTCGATCATTACGTCGTGCGCGCCGGGGCCGGCGTGCCGTGCACGCAGCTCGCCCGCCAGTGCATACGCTGGGGGATCGGGCCGTCGGAATGGTTTGCCGGGATTCCCGGCACCGTCGGCGGGGCGCTCGCGATGAATGCCGGCGCTCACGGGACGGAGACGTGGGAGCTCGTGGAGTCGGTACGTACGATCGACCGCGCCGGCGAGATCCACGCGCGCTCGCCCGGCGAGTACACCGTCGCCTACCGGCACGTGACCGGGCCCGGCAACGAGTGGTTCATCGAAGGTACGTTCCGTTTCGAGGAGGGCGTGAGCGGAACCGTCGAGACGCTGAACGCGATGCTGGAGCGGCGCAAGTCGACGCAGCCTCTCGGCCTCCCGAGCTGCGGCTCGGTCTTCCGCAACCCGCCGGGCGACCACGCGGCCAAGCTCATCCAGTCCTGCGGCCTCAAGGGCTTCAGCATCGGCGGCGCGGAAATCTCCGAGAAGCATGCGAACTTCATCATCAACCGCGGCGATGCGACGGCACGCGACGTGGAGACGCTCATCAAGCATATCCACCAGACCGTGCTCGACCTGCACGGTATCGACCTCGTACCCGAAGTGAAGATCGTCGGGGAGAAAACCTGATGGTCGCAACGAACGCCAATCCGGAAGCGCGCAGCCGTGTGACGGATGCGCGGGATTTCGGGCGCGTCGCGGTGATGCTCGGCGGCAGTTCGAGCGAGCGCGAGGTTTCCCTGGACACCGGCCGCGCAGTACTGGCGGCGCTCACCTCGCGAGGCGTCGACGCCGCGGCCTGGGACCCGGCCGGGCAGAGCCTCCGCGCGTTCGCCGACGCCGGTTTCGACCGCGTCTGGATCGCGCTGCACGGTCCGGGCGGCGAGGACGGTACCCTGCAAGGTGCGCTCGAGTGGCTCGCCGTGCCGTATACGGGCAGCGGCGTGCTCGCCTCGGCGCTGGCGATGGACAAGGTGCGGAGCAAGCACTTGTTCCGCGCCGCCGGGCTGCCGACGCCGGACTACCGCGTCATCGGTACGCTCTCCGAGGCGCAGCGGGCGCTCAAAGCACTCGGCCTGCCACTCATCGTCAAGCCGGCGGGACAGGGCTCGAGCGTCGGCATGAGCAAGGTCGCCACGGCGGCCGATTTGCCCGGCGCCGTCGCGGCGGCGCTCCGGTTCGGCCCGCACGCGCTGGCCGAGCGCTGCATCGTCGGCGGCGAGTACACGGTCGGCGTGTTGCAGGGACAGGCACTGCCGTCGATCCGCATCGAGACGCCGCGCGTCTTCTACGACTATGAAGCGAAATACCACTCGGACGAAACCCGCTATCACTGCCCCGGTACCGCATCGGCGGCCGAGGAAGCGCGCTACGCCGAACTCGCCGTGGCGGCATTCCGCGAACTCGGCTGCAGCGGCTGGGGCCGGGTCGACTTCATGACCGGATACGACGGTACGCCGCAGATCCTCGAGGTCAACACCGTGCCCGGCATGACGAGTCACAGTCTCGTACCGATGGCGGCAAAGCAGGCGGGGCTCGACTTCGCGGAGCTGTGCTGGCGAATACTCGAAACCAGCATGGCGGACGAGGCCGCCATGGACTCACGGGAGGTGGCGAATGGCGCGTAAGCAGGCGAAGCGGCGCAAGCCGGCGCGGACGCGGCGCATGGCCCTGCCGAAGGTCCGCATCGGCCGGATCGTCACCCCCGTACTCGCCTTCGCGCTGATCGCGGCGACCTACGAGATCAGTGCGCGGATGCTCGACCGCGACATCGGCGCCATCGAGATCAGCGGGCCGTTCCAGCGCGTGTCCGCGCTGCAGATCGAGGCCGTCATCGCACACGAGCTCGACGCAGGCTTCCTCGGTGCCGACCTCGGCCGGATCCGCGCGACGATCCGCGCGCTCCCCTGGATCGACGACGCCGCGGTCGCGCGGCGCTGGCCGAACCGGCTGTCGATCAACGTGACCGAACAGGTGCCAGCCGCCATCTGGGGCGAGCGTGGGCTCCTGAACGTCCGCGGCGAGCTGTTCGCCGAGGAAGCGCGCCACGTGCCGGCGGAATTGCCGCGCCTCAGCGGTCCCGACGGGCATTCGGGAGAGGTGGCGCGGCGCTACCTGGCCGTGCGCGAGCGCCTGATCCCGATGGGCCTCGACGTGCGCAGCGTGCACCTCGACGAACGCGGCGCGTGGTCGATGGCGTTGACCAACGGTGTCGAGGTACGCCTCGGCCGGCGGGACGTCGACGCGCGAACCGAACTCTTCCTGGGCGTCGTCGCCAACCTGATCGGCGGGCGCGCCGCGGACATCGACCACGTGGACATGCGTTACAGCAACGGCTTCACCGTCGGCTGGAAGGAGGGCGTGCCTGCGCCCGGCGCCGATCCCGCAACGTCGGAACAGGAAATGCTGGCCCTGAGGGCCAACGAGTAGGCGATGTCGAAGCGCGGTGACAAGAACCTGATCGTCGGCCTGGATATCGGTACGTCCAAGGTCGTCGCGATCGTCGGCGAGATCAACGAGGACGGCGACATCGAAGTGGTCGGCATCGGCACGCATCCGTCGCGCGGGCTCAAGAAAGGCGTGGTCGTCAACATCGAGTCGACGGTGCACTCGATCCAGCGGGCGGTCGAAGAAGCGGAACTCATGGCCGGTTGCGACATCCATTCGGTGTACACGGGCATCGCCGGGAGCCACGTGCGCAGCCTGAATTCCCACGGCATCGTCGGCATCCGCGACTCGGAAGTGAGTCCCGGCGACGTCGATCGCGTCATCGACGCCGCGCGCGCGGTGGCCATCCCGGCCGACCAGAAGATCCTGCACATCCTGCCGCAGGAGTACGTGATCGACGGGCAGGAGGGCATCCGCGAGCCCGTCGGCATGTCCGGCGTTCGCCTGGAAGCCAAGGTGCACATGGTGACGGGCGCCGAGAGCGCCGCGCAGAACATCGTGAAGTGCGTGCAGCGCTGCGGCCTCGAGGTCGATGACATCGTCCTCGAGCAACTCGCATCGAGCTATTCCGTGCTGACGGAAGACGAGAAGGAGCTCGGTTCCTGCATCGTCGACATCGGTGGCGGCACCACCGACATCGCGGTGTTCCTGCACGGGGCGATCCAGCACACGTCCGTCATACCGATCGCCGGGGACCAGGTGACGAACGACATCGCGGTATCGATGCGCACGCCGACGCAGTACGCCGAGGAGATCAAGATCAAGTATGCGTGCGCGCTGTCGCAGCTCGCAAACCCGGACGAGACGATCGAGGTGCCGAGCGTGGGCGACCGTCCGCCGCGGCGCCTGGCGCGGCAGACCCTGGCCGAGATCGTCGAACCCCGGTACGAGGAGCTTTTCGGCCTCATCCGGGACGAGCTCAGGCGGAGCGGCTTCGAGGAGCTCATCGCCGCGGGCATCGTCATCACCGGCGGCAGCGCGAAGATGGAAGGGGCGGTGGAGCTCGCCGAGGAGGTGTTCCACATGCCGGTGCGGCTCGGTTCGCCGCAGTACGTCGGCGGCCTGAAGGAGGTGATCCGCAATCCGATCCATGCGACGGGCGTCGGCTTGCTCCTGTATGGCCATGAAAGTCTCATGCGGCGCGGGCGCCGCGCGACGCCGGTGTCGAGCAGCATCGGCGACGTCTGGAACCGGATGCGCGGCTGGTTCCAGCAACAGTTTTAGGAGTCCGGCCCCCGGGGGCCGGTAGGGTATGGAGCGGGGTTCGGCCGCTCGAGTGAGCAGCCGAGTGAGTACCTCGCATAACAGCGATAACTGGGTTTACCAGCGGAGGTTAAACGGATGTTCGAGTTACTGGATGCACAGAGTCAAAGCGCCGTGATAAAGGTCATCGGCGTCGGCGGCGGCGGCGGGAATGCCGTCGCGCACATGGTCAACAGCGGCATCGAGGGCGTGGAATTCATCTGTGCGAACACGGATGCACAGGCGCTCAAGGGATCGCGTGTACGCACCTCATTGCAGATAGGCTGCAACATCACGAAGGGCCTCGGCGCCGGGGCGAATCCCGACGTCGGGCGGCAAGCGGCCATGGAGGACCGCGACCGCATTCACGAAGCGATCGAAGGCGCGGACATGCTCTTCATCACCGCCGGCATGGGCGGCGGCACGGGCACCGGCGCGGCGCCAATCGTCGCGCAGGTGGCGAAGGAGCTCGGCATCCTGACGGTCGCCGTCGTCACGAAGCCGTTCAGCATGGAGGGCACCAAACGCATGGCGATCGCCGATCACGGCATCCGCGAACTTGGTAAGTACGTCGACTCGCTGATCACGATCCCCAACGAGAAGCTTTTGAGCGTGCTCGGCGGCGAGACGACGCTGCTCGACGCGTTCAAGGCGGCCAACCAGGTGCTGCAGGGCGCCGTGCAGGGCATCGCCGAGCTGATCACGCGGCCGGGCCTCATCAACGTCGATTTTGCCGACGTCCGCACCGTGATGGCGGAAATGGGTATGGCCATGATGGGCTCCGGTACGTCCTCCGGGGAGGACCGCGCGCGCGAGGCGGCCGAAGCGGCCATCTCGAGCCCGTTGCTCGAGGACATCAACCTGGCCGGCGCGAACGGCATCCTGGTGAACGTCACGGCGGGTATGGACCTGTCGATCGGCGAGTTCCAGGAGGTCGGCAACACGGTGAAGGAGTTCGCGTCCGACGATGCCACCGTCGTGGTCGGCACCGTAATCGACCCGGACATGACCGATCGCATCCGGGTCACCGTCGTCGCGACCGGCCTCGGCCAGAGTGCGGCGCAGAGAGAGGAGCAGCCAATACGGATCGTGCGGCGGCCGACGGCGCGTCCTGCCGAGCCGAACTACCACGGCTTCGACAAGCCGACGGTGCAGCGCAAGCGCGCGGTCGGGGACGGCTTCGAGCAGGGGCACCTGCAGGAAGAATTGCTGGACATCCCGGCGTTCCTGCGGCGCCAGGCGGACTGAGGAGAAAGCCGCTCACCGCTCGCTCCGCTGGCTTTTCCGGCACGCCGCTCACGCGTGCCGGGCTTCTGCAGCCGGCCCGGAATACACCGGGCCGGCCAGGCGCCTGCCCCGGAATGCAGGACTTACAGCAACACTTGATTGTTATCTCGTAAAACGCTGAATATGTTGAGAACATTGACATCACCGTGTTACGCTTCACCGCACTTGATTTGTGCGACATCCGACCCATTTCACGAACCACGCCGCATGCGCCCGGTCCCGCTCAGTGCACCACACGCTGGTCGACGTGAGCTTCGATGCCTCGCTCCATCCAGGGCGCGCCTGATCGACTACACTTGAGACCGGTATCCGCCCGCCGCTTCGCACGCGAACCATGCTTCGACAACGCACACTGAAAACCGCCATCCGCGCAACCGGCGTCGGCCTGCACACCGGTGAAAAGGTCTACATGACCTTGCGGCCGGCGGCCGCGAATGCCGGCATCACGTTTCACCGCATCGACCTCGACGAACCGGTCGACATCCCGGCAGATCCGACGCTGGTCGGTGAGACGATGCTCGGGACCACGCTCATCAAGGACGGCGTCAAGGTGGCGACCGTCGAACACCTGATGTCGGCGCTGGCGGGCCTCGGTATCGACAACATCAACGTCGACCTGTCGGCCGCCGAAGTGCCGATCATGGACGGCAGTGCCGGCCCGTTCGTGTTCCTGCTGCAGTCCGCGGGCATCGAGGAGCAGAACGCCCCGAAACGTTTCGTCCGGGTGAAAAAGACGGTGCGGGTGGAGCAGGGCGACAAGTGGGCCGAGCTACGGCCATTCAACGGCTTCAAGGTGAGTTTCGAAGTGAACTTCAATCACCCCGTGTTCAACAAGATCAACCAGCACGCGAGCCTCGACTTCTCGTCCACGTCCTTCATGAAGGAAGTCAGCCGCGCACGCACGTTCTGCTTCCTGCGCGACGTCGAGGCGCTGCGCGAGCGCAACCTCACGCTCGGCGGCAGCATGGACAACGCGATCGTGCTCGACGACTACCGCATCCTGAACGAGGACGGCCTGCGGTACTCGAACGAGTTCGTGATCCACAAGATCCTCGATGCGATCGGGGACATGTACCTGCTGAACCACACGCTGATCGGCGAACTCCGCGCGTACAAGTCCGGACATGACCTCAACAACAAGCTCCTGCGGGCCCTGCTCGCTCAAGCCGATGCCTGGGAAGAGGTGACTTTCACCGACCCGCGCAAGGCGCCGATCTCCTACGCCACGCCCGCGTACGCATAGGAGCGGCGCTCGCACCGCGGTGCTTTACCTTCGTAGTCCCGCGGCGTCGAAGTCGCGGCGCGCGCCGCTCCTACGGGCGCGCGACCCGCACCGTGACGCGGTTCACATTTTCTCCGGCTGAACTCGCCGCGGCGAGCAGGGTCCTATCCTCGTAACGGAGGCGTGCCGCGCGTGCCGGCGTGCGGCAAACGACGACGAGTTCGCCGTCGGGGCGCACGTTTGCAGCGACCACATCGGCCGCGAGGTCGGCCGGCAGCGCCCGGGCCAAGGCCGATGCCAGCGCGCCGAGTTCCCTGGCGCGCCGCACTAGCGCATCCAAGTCCCCGGTTCCGTTGGGGTTTATCAAATCGTTAATTTTGCGGGCGGACATTTAGTGTGACGCAGTTCGCGGTTTTTCCGGGATCGGGGTGACCGGCTTCACCCTTCGGTTTCGGTCGCCTTGTAATGAAAACCGACATTATGCATAGTTTCCGGGACGATAAAGGCAACTCCGTCGAAAGGCGGCGACGCAAAACCACCGGTCTAAGGGGCGCGAGCCCTATGGCAGCGGGGCTACCGAAACGATGAAAGACTGCGGGTTAATAACTCCAAGCAGACGTCGCAAGACGGCTAAAGTCTGTGCCACATTGGCTTGCAGCGCCAGACCAATCGAGAGCGGCACAACGTACCCGAGGCGTAGTCGATGAATATCGTCATTTTCGGTAAGGGGCTCGGCCGGCCCCGCCAGATAAGCTTGTCCGTCGTCACGACGGGTGTATTCGCCGTGACCGTAGCGGGCATCCTGGGCGGGCTCTCCTTCGCCGGCGGCTACTGGTTTTCGGCGCGCACCGGCTCGGGCGTCAGCCAGTCAGAGTTCGCGGCGCTCGGCACCGAGCTTCGCGGCCAGCAGGAAAATATCGCTTCGATTCGACAGCAAAACGAGGACACGCTCGACGCACTGGCCATCCGCATCGCGCAGCTCAACGCCCGCATCATCCGCCTCGACGCGCTCGGCAGCCGCCTAACCGAAATGGCCGGCATCGAAACCGACGAGTTCGACTTCGACGTCGAGCCCGCCGTCGGCGGCCCGGAGGAACCTGTCGCGTCAGCGGCGGGATCGAACGTCGCGGTACCCGAAGTGGTCGACGCCATGACGGCTCTCGATGGAGAGCTCGCGGTGCGCGAAGCGCAGCTCTCGGTCCTCGAGGGCATGCTCTTAAGCGAGAACCTGAAGGAGCGCGTCCATCCGCAAGGGCGCCCGGTCACTGCCGGCTGGATCTCGTCGTATTTCGGCAAGCGCACGGACCCGTTCACGGGCAAACCGGCGAACCATACGGGCGTCGATTTCGCCGGCAAGTTCGGCGCCGACGTAATCGCCGTCGCGGACGGCGTCGTGACGTGGTCCGGCGACCGCTACGGCTACGGCGTCATGATCGAAATCAATCACGGCAACGGCTACACCACTCGCTACGCCCACAATTCCGAAAATCTCGTCACCGTCGGCGACGAAGTGCGCAAGGGCCAGGTCATCGCCCGGATGGGCGAGACCGGCCGCGCGACCGGCCCCAACCTCCATTTCGAGGTGTTGCGGAACAACCAGCGGGTCAACCCGGTCAATTTCATCCGCGAAGCTGCCTAAGCGCTCGACCGAGCGCCCGGCGGGCACCTCCGGGGCCCCGCACCATCGGTTGCGCCCGCCGCCCGGCCTTGTGTTCCGGGGATCCGCCCATAGTGTCAGGGGTTCTGGCAGGGGCCGGCGGGGCCGGGCGCCGCCGGCCGCCACGCCGCGGCCCGCGCGACATTTGTTTCTAAACCTGGCGGTAAACACCTAAAATACCGCGCTTTGTGCGGCCACCGGGCGTGGCCGGTTGCCCACAGCAGGAGGCCCTGGTGGCGAATTTTGTGACCCGTTTCTTTGGCAGCCGCAACCAGCGGCTGTTGCGCCAGTACGCGAAGACAGTCGAAAAGATCAACGGGCTCGAGGAAGGCATCAAGGCACTGAGCGACGAAGCCTTGCGGGCCCGCACGGGCGAGTTCCGCGAGCGCCTCGCGAACGGCGAGACCCTGAACGCGCTGCTGCCGGAGGCATTCGCCGTGGCCCGTGAAGCGGCCGTACGCACGCTTGGCATGCGGCCGTTCGACGTGCAGCTTATCGGCGGCATGGTGCTGCACGACGGCAACATCGCCGAGATGCGCACCGGCGAGGGCAAGACGCTGGTGGCGACGCTGCCCGCTTACCTGAACGCGCTCAGCGGCCGCGGCGTGCACGTCGTCACCGTGAACGAGTACCTGGCGCAGCGTGACGCGGACTGGATGCGGCCGGTGTACGAATTCGTCGGGCTCACGGTCGGCGTGTCGAAGAGCGGCCAGCGGCCCGACGAGAAGCGCGCGGCCTACGCCGCCGACATCACCTATGCCACGAACAACGAGCTCGGGTTCGACTACCTGCGCGACAACCTCGCCTTCGCGACCGCGGACAAGGTGCTGCGCAGCCTCAATTTCGCGATCGTCGACGAGGTCGACTCGATTCTCATCGACGAGGCGCGCACGCCGCTGATCATCTCGGGCCCGGCGGAGGCGAGTACCGACCTGTACGTGCAGATCAACAAGCTGATCCCCAGGCTCACGCCCCACGACGAGAGCGGCGAGCCCACGAACTACGACATCAATGCGAAACAGGTGGCCCTGGTAGACGTCAGGGGCAAGCCGCTGTCGCTGCCCGGCCGCGACGACAACGTCCTGCCGCTCGAGGAAGCGATCGAATTTGCCGAGACGCAGCAGGCGGATGTCGTGCTGCGCGAAGCGGACAAGAAGGCGCCGATCTGTACGCTGGTGCCGCGCGGCGACTACACGATCGACGAAAAGGCGAAGCAGGCGCACCTGACCGAGGAAGGCAACGAGAAAGTCGAGCAGCTGATGGTGCAGGCCGGCCTGCTGCAGCCGGGCGAGAGCCTCTACGACGCCACGAACATCCGGCTCGTGCATCACCTGAACGCGGCGCTCCGGGCGCACGCGATCTACCAGCGCGACGTCGAGTACATCGTCAAGGACGGGGACATCGTCATCGTCGACGAGTTCACGGGCCGCACCATGTCGGGCCGGCGCTGGTCCGACGGCCTGCACCAGGCGATCGAGGCCAAGGAAGGGGTGGCGATCAAGAAGGAGAACCAGACCGTCGCCTCGATCACGTTCCAGAACTACTTCCGCCTGTACGACAACCTGTCCGGTATGACGGGCACCGC
Organism: Woeseiaceae bacterium; assembly: GCA_036276805.1. Taxonomy (GTDB): domain Bacteria; phylum Pseudomonadota; class Gammaproteobacteria; order Steroidobacterales; family Woeseiaceae; genus UBA1847. The sequence continues at coordinate 26,313 of DASUOE010000044.1, forward strand.
CGACACGGAAGCGTTCGAGTTCCAGTCGATCTACGGCCTCGAGGTCGTCGTCATCCCGACGCACAAGCCGATGATCCGCCGCGACGATCCCGACCTCGTCTATCTCACGCAGTCGGACAAGTTCGAGGCGATCGTCGAGGACATCCGCGACTGTCGCGAGCGCGGCCAGCCGGTGCTGGTCGGCACGACGTCGATCGAGACCTCTGAGCTCCTGTCCGGCATCCTGAAGAAGCACAAGATCGAGCACAGTGTCCTGAACGCGAAGCAGCACGAGCGCGAGGCGCACATCGTGCAGAACGCCGGTCTTCCGGGAGCGATCACGATTGCCACGAATATGGCCGGCCGAGGCACCGACATCGTCCTCGGCGGCAATCTCGAGGCGGCGCTCGCCGCGGCCGGCGAGGACGATGACAAGAGCCGCATCCGCTCCGAATGGCAGGAGCGGCACGACGCCGTGCTCGCGGCGGGCGGCCTGCACATCATCGGCACCGAGCGCCACGAGTCCCGGCGCATCGACAACCAGCTCCGCGGCCGTTCGGGGCGCCAGGGCGACCCCGGTTCCAGCCGTTTCTACCTGTCGATGGAAGATTCGCTGATGCGCATCTTCGGCGACCCGGAACGGACGAAGCGGCTTCTCTCCCGGGCAGGCATGCGCGAGGGCGAGGCGATCGAGAGCCGGCTCCTGTCGCGGCAGATCGAACGTGCGCAGCGCAAGGTCGAGGCCCACAACTTCGACATCCGCAAGAACCTGCTCGAATACGACGACGTGGCGAACGACCAGCGCAAGGTCGTCTATCATCAGCGCGCCGAGCTGATGGAGGCCGATGAGATCCGTGACTCCGTGGCCGCCATACGCGAGGAAGTCATAGCGAACGTCGTCGCGACGCACGTCCCTCCGGGCAGCCTCGAGGAGCAGTGGGACACGGATGCGCTGACCAATGCGCTCGAGTCCGATTTCGGGATCCATCTCGACGTCGGCAAGGCGGTGCACGAGGACCAGTCGCTGAACGACGACGGCATCCGGGACATGTGCATCAAGGCGGCCGAGGAGGCGTATGCCGCCAAGGAAGCGACCGTGGGCAGCGAGCTCATGCGCAACGTGGAAAAGCAGATCATGCTGCGCCAGCTCGACAGCCACTGGAAAGAGCACCTTGCCGCGATGGATCACCTGCGCCAGGGCATCGGCTTGAGGAGCTATGCGCAGAAGAATCCGAAGCAGGAGTACAAGCGCGAGGCGTTCGAGATGTTCGGCACGATGCTCGAGCAGGTGAAGCAGGACACGATCAGCATACTCGCGCGCATCCGCATCCAGAGCGAGCAGGAGCTGGCCGAGATGGCGGAGCAGCGGCGTCGCGCCGCGGCCCTCCAGTACCGTCACGCGCAGGCGAGTGCGCTGGCCCAGCAACCGGCGCCGGCGGCAGTCGCGGCCGGTGCCGGCGGCGGCGCGTCCAGGCCCCCGCCGCCGCGGCCGGAAGCCGTCGAGACGTTCGTGCGCAATACGCGCAAGGTCGGCCGTAACGAGCCCTGTCCCTGCGGTTCCGGGAAGAAGTATAAGCAGTGCCACGGGAGCCTGAGCTGAAGCAGCTCGAAGTCGTCGCCGGCATCCTGCGAAACGGCGAGGGTAGCGTTCTGATCACGGAACGCATGGAAGACGGCCCTTTGCACGGACTCTGGGAATTCCCCGGCGGCAAGATCGATACCGACGAAGAGCCGGCCGCGGCGCTGATTCGCGAACTGCGCGAGGAAATCGGCGTCGAGGTCACGGCGCTCGCCGAACTGGTGCGCCTGGAGCACGAGTACCCCGACCGCTCCGTCGCCATCCATTTCTTCCTGATCGACGCCTGGCGCGGGGACCCCGAGAGCCGCGAGGGCCAACGGCTGAAATGGGTGTCGCCGGCAGGGCTCGCCGACGAGAACCTGCTGCCGGCCGACCTCCCCGTTATTGAATTGTTGGAGCGGCGGTAACGCCGCGAATTGAAGGCGGCCTGAATTCCGTGAGCTGGGGAGCGGCGGTAACGCCGCGAATTGAAGGCGGCCTGAATTCCGTGAGCTGGGGAGCGGCGGTAACGCCGCGAATTGAAGGCGGCCGGATGCCGAGGCTGTTTTCGTCACGGCCGTGAGGCCGCGAACCATTCGCGGCCTCACGGCCGCTCCTGCAATCAGCAGACGCTCAATTCGAAGGGGACGTCGCGGCTCGTCTGCATCGCGCGGCTGCCGATCGACGACCACTCGAGGAAGCGCACGGTGAAGCGGTGCTGGCTGCCGCTGATCTCCGGGAACAGGTCGCAGTCGTTGGCCAGCGTGACGCGCAGCAGCCGGCAGCTTGCTTCTTTCTGCATGTTGTGCTGGTACATGCCGTTGATCGCGAGCTTGTCCACCGGCTGCCCGCTTTCCCGCGTCAGCCACAGCACCTCGGCCGCGGCGTCGCAGATGGGCCGGATGTCGTTGATCCACAGCTCGAGGTCCTGCTGGCGGCGCTGCATCGGCTGCCGGAGCCAGTGACTGTACTCGGGCAGGTCGAATTCGCAGGTGCCGCCGGGGATGGCGCTCCGGTGCTTGATCGCGTTCAGGAATTCCGAGTCCTTGAGCGACTGGATGAAGCCCGTCCCGATGGCGGACACCTGGCGGCGGCTTTCGGTCAGCGTCCGCATGAGCCCGTCCAGGCGGCCCGAGTCGACCTGCGGCATGCTCTGGTAGCGCTGCAGGGTGGCGAGTTGGTAATCCAGTTCCTTGTGGACCTCGCTCCTTATGTCGCCGCGGGCCAGGATCGCGAGGATCTCGAGCAGGGTCCCGATTGTCGCCCGCGTGCCCCAGTCCGAGTCGAGTTCGTTACTGTACAGCATCTGCTGGTACAGGAACTCGAGCCTGAGGAAAGTGCGCATGCGTTCGCTGAGCGGTTGCTCGTACGAGGCCCGCTTCTCGGCGGTGTCGAGCAAGATGAATCCGGCGGGTTTGGCCATGCGCGTATTCTGCGCTTCACTGCCGCGTCCGGCAAATCGAAAAGGCGTGTCGCCGGACCGCGACGACATCAGGCTGTGGGCCTCGCCGCGCCAGCAAGGGCGAGGTATTTCCGGTGCAGTGCCCGGACCTGTTCCAGCGTCGCCGGCAGGTCGCCGTCGTTGCGGATCACGTCGTCCGCGATCGCAAGCCGCTCCTTGCGGCTCGACTGCGCGGCGAGCATGCGCCGCGCGTTGCCCTCGGACTCGCCGTCCCGCAGCATGAGGCGCTGCACCTGGGTTTCCTCGTCGCAATCCACGGCCAGCACGCGGTCCACGAACTTGACGAGCGGCGACTTGACGAGGAGCGGCACGACGATGACCTGGTAGGGGCCGCCGGCCGCGCGGGCCTGGCGCACGGTCTCGGCCTGGATGATCGGGTGCAGGATGCCTTCGAGGCGCAGCCGGGCGTCGTCGTCGTTGAAGGCGATGCGGCGCATGGCGGCCCGGTCGAAGTGCCCGGCCTCGTCGAAGGCCAGGTCCCCGAACTCGTGACGAATCTGCGCGAGCGCGGGCATCCCGGGCGCGACGACCTCGCGGGCGATGACGTCGGTATCGATGATGGGCGCACCGAGCCCCGCGAAAATCTCCGCCACCGTCGACTTGCCGCTCGCGATTCCGCCCGTGAGGCCGATGCGAAGCGGCGCCCCATCGGCGTGATCTTCCGGGATGGTCGTGGTCACCGTCATGGGCGAGAACTATTCACAATCTTCGACCACCACGCAAGGCCGTCGTTCGGTCGTTGGGATACCGCGAACCATTCGCGGCCTGATGGCCGCTCCGACAGTCGCGGGACTCACTTTGCTGCGTGCTGGATTCGTCGTTGCGATTGCAGGAGCGGCGGTAACGCCGCGAATGGAGCCCTAGAACGGAATGTGAAGCAGGTCACGGAGGTCGTCGCCGGCCATCATCACGAGCCATCCGGCCGCCGCGAGGAACGGCCCGAAGGGCATGGGCACCTGCCGGTCGCGCCCACGGAAGAGGATGAGCAGTACGCCGAGCGTCGCACCGACGACCGCGGACATGATCACGATCGTGAAGAGACACTGGTAGCCGAGCCACGCGCCGAGCGCCGCGAGCAGCTTGAAGTCCCCGTAACCCATCCCTTCCTTGCCGGTGGCGAGCTTGAACAGCCAGTAGAACGTCCAGAGGCTCAGGTAGCCGGCAATGGCGCCGATGATCGCGTCGCGTGGCGGGATGAACAGCGTGTCCGCGCCAGCCAGCGGGTGCCAGAGCGACAGGGCGAGGCCGAGCCACAGGAGCGGCAGGACGATCGAGTCCGGGATGAGCTGGTGGTCGAAATCGATGAGCGTGATCGGCACGAGGCAGAACGTGAGCACGAGCGCCAGGCCTGCCTCCCAGCCGTAGCCGAAGCGCCAGGCGACCAGCGCCGCGAGTACCGCCGTCGCCGCCTCGACCAGCGGGTAGCGCGGCGAGATTCGCGCCTCGCAGCCCGCGCAGCGCCCGCGGAGCAGCAGGTAGCTCAGGACCGGAACGTTCTGCCAGGCGCGTATCGGCTGCCGGCAGGACGGGCAGCGGGAAGCGGGCGTGACGAGGTTGAACTTCTCCGCCGCCTCTTCGGCGGCCGTTCCGTGCAGCTCGGCACACTGCGCGCGCCATTCGCGATCCATCATCACCGGCAGGCGATACGCGACGACGTTCAGGAAGCTGCCGATGACGAGGCCGAGCAGCGCCGCGGCGACGACGAACAGCGTGGGGTACAGGATGAAGAGATCGTACATCGTCAGGCCGGCCCGGGGTCTAATGCTCTGAAACGAAAACGGCGTCCGGAATGCTCCGAACGCCGTTGCGACATGCGGTTAAGCGGTCCGTGGCCGAATTACACCACCGCACCGAGCTTGAAGATCGGCAGGTACATCGCGACGACGAGGCCGCCAACGAGCACGCCCAGGATCGCCATGATCATCGGCTCGAGCAGCGAGCTCAGGTTGTCGACCGCGTTGTCCACGTCTTCCTCGTAGAAGTCCGCGACCTTGCCCGACATCTCGTCGAGCGAACCCGATTCCTCGCCGACCGCGATCATCTGGATGACCATGTTCGGGAAGAGGTCCGTGTTCTCCATCGACTGCTGCAGGCGCTGGCCCGTCGCGACCTCGTCGCGCATCTTGAGCACGCCCTGTTCGTAGACGATGTTGCCGCAGGCGCCGGCGACGGATTCGAGCGCCTCGACCAGCGGCACGCCAGCAGCGAACATCGTCGAAAGCGTGCGCGAGTAGCGGGCAATGGCCGCCTTTTTCATGATCGGCCCGATGACGGGAGTCTTCAGCGTCATCCGGTCGAGCCAGTGGCGCATCGCTCGCGAGCGCTTCTTGAAGTAGAAGAACGCGCCAATCCCGCCGCCGATGAGTATGGCCAGAAAGAAGCCTTTTTCCCGAACGAATACGGAGAGGTCGATGACCATGCGCGTGAACGTCGGCAGGTCGGCCCCGAAGCCTTTGAACAGGTCCTCGAAGGCCGGGATGACGAAGATCAGGAGGATGGTCGTGACGATAAATGCAACGACGAGTACCGCCGCCGGGTAGGTCAGCGCCTTCTTGATCTTCTTCTTGATCGCTTCCGTCTTTTCCTTGTAGGTCGCGATCTTGTCGAGCAGAGTCTCGAGCGCACCGGCCTGTTCGCCCGACTCGACCAGGTTGACGAACAGGTCGTCGAAGTAGAGCGGGTGCTTGGCCAGTGCCTCCGCCAAGGCGGTACCGCCCTCGACGTCCGCCTTGATCGCCAGGATCAGCTTCTGCATTGCGGCATTGTCGTGGCCCGTGCCGACGATCTCGAATGCCTGTACGAGCGGGATGCCGGCGGAGAGCATGGTCGCGAGCTGGCGGCTGAACAGCGCGATGTCGCCGCTGGTAATCTTGGCCGTGGCGGAGAACAGCGACTTGCGCTGCTTCCGTATGCGGGTCGGGACGACGCCCTGGCGCCTCAGGTCGGCCCGAACGGCCGCCTCGTCGCCGGCAAGCGACTTGCCCTTGACCTTCTTACCGCGCCGGTCCGTGCCCTCCCAGAGGAAGGGTTCCTTCATGAATGCCGTTTCAGCCATGTCCGTCGTCCGTCCAGCCGAACTCGAATATTAACGATTACCGGTACTTGCGGGTGTGACGAGAATCACTCGATTGTAACGCGATTGATCTCTTCGAGACCGGTAACCCCTTCCTTGACTTTGTTCAATCCGGCCCGGCGGAGGTCGATGACGCCTTCTTTCCGGGCCTGGTCCGCGATCTGCATGGCGTTGCCCCCTTCCATGATGATCCGGCCCATCGCCTCCGAGACCTCCATGACCTGGAATATGCCGCAGCGGCCCTTGTAGCCCTCGTTGCAGCTCTTGCAGCCCTTCGGCGCGAAGATCGTGAGGCCGGCCTCGATTTCTTCCTTGGTGAAGCCCTCGCGGAGCAGGGCCTCCTTCGGTATATCCTTGACTTCCTTACAGTTATCGCAGAGCTTCCGGGCCAGTCGCTGGGCGATGATGAGGCTCACCGAGGTGGCGATGGCGTAGGGCATCACGCCCATGTCGACCATGCGCGTCAGCGTCTTCGGCGCGTCGTTCGTATGCAGGGTCGAGAGCACGAGGTGGCCGGTCTGGGCCGCCTTGATCGCGATCTCGGCGGTCTCGAGGTCGCGGATTTCGCCGACCATGATGACGTCCGGGTCCTGGCGCAGGAACGCTTTCAGGGCCGAGGCGAACGTAAGTCCGACCTTCGGGTTCACGTTCACCTGGTTGATGCCCGGCAGGTTGATTTCCGCCGGGTCCTCGGCCGTCGAGATGTTCCGGTCGACGGTATTCAGGATGTTGAGCCCGGTATACAGCGACACGGTCTTGCCGGATCCCGTCGGCCCGGTCACCAGGATCATGCCGTACGGCTTGTTCAGGTGCTTGAGATAGAGCTGCTTCTGCTTGTCTTCGTAGCCCAGGGCCTCGATGCCGAGCTTGGCGCTGGACGGATCGAGGATACGCAGCACGATCTTCTCGCCGAACAGCGTCGGGCAGGTGTTCACTCGGAAGTCGATGGCGCGGTTCTTCGAGAGCCGCATCTTGATGCGGCCGTCTTGCGGCACGCGGCGCTCGGCGATGTCCATCCGCGACATCACCTTCAGGCGTGCGCAGATCTTGTTCGCGAGCACGACCGGCGGCTCCGCGATGTTCGCGAGCACGCCGTCGAGACGGGTCCGGATGCGGAAGAACTTCTCGTACGGCTCGAAGTGGATGTCGGACGCGCCGCGCTTGATGGCGTCCAGCAGGATCTTGTTCACGAAACGTACGACCGGTGCGTCCTCGATGTCGTCGCGTTGTGCGTCGTCCTCCGGTACATCGTCGTTCGTGACGTCCAGGTTCTCGAGGTCGAAGTCGTCGTCGGCGAGCCCGCCCATGCTGGTGTCGACGGCCTCGAGCGCCTTGGTGATCTTTTCCTCGAGCTTGTCCTGCTCGACCACGATGGGGTCGATGCGCATGCTCGTCTGGAACTTGATGTCGTCGATCGCCTGCAGGTTCGTGGGATCGGAGATCCCCAGGAACAGGCGGGTGCCGCGGCGGACGAGCGGCAGGACGCGGTGCTTGCTGACCAGGTTCTGGTCGACCGATTTCAGGACGTCGAGGTCGACCTCCATGGCGTCGAGGTCGAGCAGGGGCACGCCGAACTCGTGCGAGGCTGCCACGGCGATGGCCCGGGCGTCGGCCAGCCCGTTGTTCACGAGGTAGGGGACCAGCGGGATCTTGTCCTTCCGCGCCGCCTCCGTGGCCTCGTTCAGCTTGTCCTCGGCAATGATGCCGTCCTGGACGAGCCGCCGGGGCAGGCCGGCCAGGGTGGATTGTGTTGCGGTCGCTGCCATGGCCTCGCGTCAGGGTCAGGCTTGCATCGAGCGATCAAGTCTCACTGATCCAAAACCCCGGTTCAACTGGATTTTGTGCGCCCGATCACAAATGTGAGAATTCCTTATGTCATCCGTCGAAAGGTAGCGGCACCGGCTCATGACGCGCTAGCGGCAGCTCGATGGCAGGTAGCGCCGGTCCAGCGTCGGATCCTGGTGGGCATCCCCGCCATTCAGCAACGCGCCGCCGGCCGGAACCGGCGCGAAACCGCATCGCCACACCACGGTATTGCCCGGCATTTCATACGGGGTCAAAGACAGTACGTCCCCCACGATGTCGGCATTGGCTCGTGGACCGCCAAACGTGACGTCCACACGCCCCCCGGCAATATCGACCTGGCTGACATAATTACCCCGGGTGTCGAGAGGATTTGCCGACATTCCCGCGTCAGCGCGAGTGGCCGGTGCGATGCCGCTGTTCGTGTACGCGTCCACAATTGGTACTTTTGCGCCCGCCGCCATGTTGATCGCTTCCGTCACCTGGGCGCGCACCGTGTAGGTCTGGTACGCGGAAATCGCCAGTGTCGCGAGAATGCCAATGATCGCAATGACGATCATCAGCTCGATCAGCGTGAATCCTAGAGTTCGGTTCCGCATGTCCCGGCTCTCCAAGCCAACTATCGAAAGTTACCGCGGCTACAGCTAAAATTCAGGTCTTGCCTCACAAATCCACGTGAGGACCCGCTTTCACCCCTAGCAAAAAAAAGGCCCCGGAGAATGTCCGGGGCCTTGCCTTCTGGTCTTCCGCGTAATGCTTACGGACGGCAGGCCGAGGGCAGCCACTTGTCGTCGATCGTGCTGGCATCGCAGTCCCAGGACATCGAACCAGTATTCGGCGTCGGGGTCAGAACCAGCGTGCCGACGAGCAGTGCGTTCGTGTCCGGCTGGCCGTACGTCACGGTAACAACGCCATTCGCGCCAACCGTCACGGTGTCGACGTACTTGCCCGTGATATCGCCAGCGGCCGAAAGACCGGCTTCCACGTTGGTGGCCGGCATTACGCCGCGGTCCTGATAGAACTCAGCGATCGCGGTCTTGGCACCGGACGCCAGGCTAAGACCTTCCGAAACCTGCGCACGGATCGTGTAGTCCTGGTAAGCCGGAATTGCGATGGCGGCCAGGATGCCGATGATCGCGACAACGATCATCAGTTCGATAAGCGTAAAACCCTGTTGCTTCTTCATTGCCTTCTCTCCATGAACTGAGAATGAAAAATCCACTTTCGACCAAACGGCGTAACCGCCTGTGCGAACTCTAAAGCAAGCGGTATGCCAACTTCTTGAGGTGCGTCACAAATCCTTGAGGGGGCAGGAAAATGCTGAAAAAACAGTGGAAGAACCGCCCTCCCTTGGGTGTGACAAAGCGGCGACGAATGGGCAGTGATTGTCAGTTGCTGACAATTTTTGTCAGTGGCGTCGGTGATTGGGAACAGGCTACGCCTCGATCCCCAGCTTCTTGATGCGGTAGCGGAGCTGGCGGAAGGTGAGACCGAGAAGCTTCGCGGCGGCGGTCTTGTTGTAGCGGGTCTTCGCCAGTGCATCGACGATGGCCTGGCGCTGCACGTCCTCCACCTGCTCGCCCAGGTTCCCGGTGCCCGCCGGCCCGGCCGTTTCCTTCGCCGCCGTCGGGCGCATGTGCAGGTCGCCGGCGGATATATGGCCGCGGGTGCACAGCGTCACCGCGCGCTCCAGCATGTTTTCGAGCTCCCGGACATTGCCGGGGAACGGATAGGTCAGGAGCGCGTGCCGGGCGCTGTCGTCCAGCGCCGCCTTGGCGCGCAGCTTGCGAAGGATATGGTCCGCCAGGATCAGCACGTCGCTGCCGCGGTCGCGGAGCGCCGGCACGTGCATTTCGATCACGTTGATGCGGTAGTAGAGGTCCTCGCGGAAGTCCCCGTCCGCCACCATGCGGGCCAGGTTCTTGTGCGTGGCCGAGAGAATGCGGGCATTCACCGGCTGCTCGCCCGCGGCGCCCACCGGCCGCACGGTCTTCTCCTGGATGACGCGCAGGAGCTTGACCTGCATGCCGAGCGGCAGATCGGCGATCTCGTCCAGGAACAGCGTGCCCGCGTCCGCGGTCTGCACCAGGCCGACCTTGTCCGCAACGGCCCCGGTGAAGCTGCCCTTGCGGTGTCCGAAAAACTCCGACTCCATCAGTTCCGACGGGATGGCGCCGCAGTTCACCGGCACGAAGGGGCCGTCGGCCCGGGGACCGCTGTCGTGAATGAGCCGGGCCACCAGCTCCTTGCCGGTGCCGGATTCGCCCGAGATGTGCACCGGGGCCTGCGAGCGCGCGACCTTGTCGATCATCTCGCGCAGCGCCTGCATGGCCGCGGAGTCCCCCAAGAGCTTCGCGCGCTCGTCGCGCCGCTGGTCGACCTTGAGCGCGTTCTCGACGATGCTCCGGAGGTGGTTGAGGTCGAGCGGCTTGGAGATGAAGTCGAAGGCGCCGAGCTTCAGCGCCTGCACGGCCGTTTCCACGTTGCCGTGCGCCGTAATCACGGCCACCGGCACGTCCGGCGCGTTCACCTGCATCCAGTCGACGAGCTCGAGCCCGTCGCCGTCCGGGAGGCGCATGTCGGTGAGGCACAGGTCGAAGCGACGCTTGCCGAGCATTTCCTTGGCGCTGCCGACGTCGGCAGCGGACTCGGTCGCGATGTCCATGCGGCCGAGAGTCAGCGCCAGCAGCTCGCAGATGTCGGGCTCGTCGTCGATGACGAGGGCCAGGGGCTGTTTCATTCCGGTTCCTGTGCTTCCCAGCGGTTCGGGTCGGCGAACACGATGCGAAAGATCGCACCGCCCCCCGGCCGGTCGAGATATATAAGAGTGGCGCGGTTGAGCTCGCAGAGCTCGCGCGAGATGTACAGGCCGAGGCCGGTGCCGCCGGAACGCTCGGTAAAGAAGGGCTCGAAGATCTTTTCCGCCGTCTGGGCGTCGACGCCGTGACCGTGGTCGCGCACCTCGAGATACGGACGGGCTGCAGCCTGGCCGCCGCCGGCGTGCAGCTCGACCAGGATGCCGCCCGTCTCGCTCGCGTACTTGACCGCGTTGTCGCACAGGTTCCAGAGCACCTGCCGGAGGTGGCTCGGGTCCATGCGGACATGGAGCTCGTCGGGCACGGCGTCGAGGGACAACTCACCCTCTTGCAGTTCCAGCGTGCGGCTGAACTCACGGGCGAAATCCTCGAGCCAGGGCTTGAGCGCGAAGCGCTCCGGCCGTGAGGACTCGCGCCGGGAGAGCTGCAGCACGTTCTCGATGATGTGGCTCACCCGGTCCGAGTGCGTGCGGATGATCTCCGTCAGCCGCCGGTCTCCGTCCGTGGCGGCGGTTTCGGCGAGCAGCTGGGCGGCGTGGCTCATGGCGCCCACCGGGTTGCGGATCTCGTGCGCGATGCTCGCGCTCAGCCGCCCGAGCGAGGCCAGCTTCGACTGCTGGACGCGGGCGTTCAGGAGGCTCGCGTCCTCGAGGAAAACGAGCGTCGCACCGTTGCGCTGGTGGTCGCGGGCGAGCGGCGCCAGGTGCGCCGTCAGCCGCACCGTGTGCTCGCCGGAAACGAGCGTGATCTCCGGGTGCGACGCAAGGGCCGGGTCGTTCCGCCAGCGCTCCACGTAATCCGCGAGCGGCGGCGAGAAGCGCCCGAGTCCGCGGCCGCGCATCGGCTCGGCGACGCCGAGCAGCCGGGCGGCCGAGGCATTGTTGAGCCGCACCCGGTTGTCGGCATCGAGGACCACGATGCTCTCCCGGAGGTGCTGGACGATGTACTCGTTCAGTTCCGAGAGGTTCTTGAGGTCCACGCCGCGCTGCCGCGCCAGCGCTTCGCTCGCCTCGAGACGGCGGGAGAGCGGCCGCACAGCGAGGGCCATGGCGAAGACGATCGCGGAGAGCAGGCCGGCGCCCGGATAGTTCGGTGCGTGGCCCTGCAGCCCGGCGAAGAACTCCTGGCCGAGTATGGCGAGGGTCGCGGCCGCGGCGATCAGGCCAGGCAGTCGGGAGGGGAGGACGATGCTGCCGGCGCCCACGAACACGACCAGGAGGCCGCCGAGCCCGCTCGACACCCCTTCGCTCGTGAACATCAGTACGGCGACGGCGGCGATGTCGACGATCGCGGCGGTCAGGCCGAGCAGGTTGTAGGCCGTTATGCGCTGGTACAGGGCGATGCCGAAGACCACCGCGAAGACGAGCCAGGCTGAGGCCGTGGCCGTGAAGAGCGGCGGCTGGCGGCTGCCGAAGGCCGCGGCGTCGTCCCAGGCGAAGAACAGCACGAGGAGCATCGCGGCGATGAGCAGCCGGAAGGCATTGAGCGTCGTCAGTACGCGCCAGGACAGCTCCGGCTCGTCGACGGCACGCGACAGGAGCGCGTCGCGGCTGCCGCGAAACGTCAGATGTCCGGAAATCCTCCCGGTTCTGCTCATCGAATGGTCTACGGCCGTCGAGCCCCGCGCCCCTGATCGCCGGCTATTGTAAAGGATGCGGCCGCGGCAACGTGTGACCCAGGCCCGAAACGGCCCGCAACTGCCGGAAATGCCAACGGGACGGCGACGGCTTTGCCAATATGCCCTCTTTACTCCACAATACGCCCGCGCGGCTCCCGGCAGCCGCGTTTCCCCGCAGCGACCAGCACAACAACATGAATCTGCACGAATACCAATCGAAAGGATTGTTCGCCGACTACGGGATCCCGGTGCCGCGCGGCATTCCCGCCGAAACGGCGGATGCGGCGGCGGCGGCGGCGGAGGCGCTCGGCGGCAGGCTCTGGGTCGTGAAGGCGCAGGTCCACGCCGGCGGCCGCGGCAAGGCCGGCGGCGTCAAGCTCGCAAGGAGCGTCGACGAGGTGCGGCGGCATGCGGCCGGGATGCTCGGGACGCAGCTCGTCACGCACCAGTCGGGCCCGGAGGGCCTGCCCGTGAACGTCGTGTACGTGGAAGCCGGCTCGGACATCGACCGGGAGCTCTACCTGTCCATGCTGGTCGACCGTGAAGTGAGCCGCGTCGCGTTCATCGCCTCGGCGGCAGGCGGCATGGACATCGAAAAGGTCGCGGAAGAGACGCCGGAGCAGATCTTCTCGGTCTCGATCGCCCCGGATGCGGGCCTCCAGGACTACCAGGTCCGCGAGCTCGGCTATGGCCTCGGGCTCGACAAGAACCAGATGCGCCAGTTCGGCGAGCTTTTGAAGAAGCTCTATCGCCTGTACCTGGAATGCGACGCGAGCCTGGTCGAGGTCAATCCACTTATCACGACGAAGGGCGGCGACGTCGTCGCCCTCGACGCCAAGGTCAACATCGACGGCAATGCGCTGTTCCGGCAGCCGAAGCTCGCTGCCTTGCGCGACGAGTCGCAGGAAGACGCCATGGAGCGCGATGCCGCCGAGCACGACCTCAACTACGTGTCGCTCGACGGCAACATCGCCTGCATGGTGAATGGCGCGGGCCTCGCCATGGCGACGATGGACCTCATCAAGCTGCACGGCGGCGAGCCCGCGAACTTCCTCGACGTCGGCGGCGGCGCCACGAGCGAGCGCGTCAGCGCCGCGTTCAAGCTGATCCTGTCGAACGAGAACGTGCGCGCCATCCTCGTCAACATCTTCGGCGGCATCGTGCGCTGCGACCTCATCGCCGAGGGCATCCTGAGCGCGGTCAAGGATATCGGCGTCAACGTGCCGGTTGTGGTGCGGCTCGAGGGCACGAACGTGGAGAAAGGGCGGAAACTGCTCGCCGACAGCGGCCTCGACATCATACCGGCCGAGGACCTGACGGACGCCGCGAAGAAAGTAGTCGCCGCCGCGCCGTAGGAGCGGCCGGCAGTCGCGTCACAGCCGCGGTACGCGCCTGTAGGAGCGGCCGTAAGGCCGCGAATGCGAGAAGCCAGGAACTGAATGAGCATACTCATCGACAAGAACAGCAAGGTCCTCTGCCAGGGCATCACCGGCAGCCAGGGATCCTTCCACACGGAGCAGTGCCAGGCTTACGGCACGCAGGTCGTGGGCGGCGTCACGCCGGGCCGCGGCGGCAGCGAGCACCTGGGCGTTCCCGTGTTCGACACGATGAAGGAAGCCGTGCGCGCGACCGGTGCCGACGTCAGCATGATCTACGTCCCGGCCCCCTTCGCCGCCGACGCGATCCTCGAGGCGGCCGATGCCGGCGTCGGGCTCGTCGTCTGCATCACCGAAGGCATCCCGGTCAACGACATGGTCAAGGTCAAATCGGCGCTGCGGGATCACGACTGCCGGCTGATCGGCCCGAACTGCCCCGGCGTCATCACGCCCGGCGAATGCAAGATCGGCATCATGCCCGGCATGATCCACCAGCCGGGCCGCATCGGCATCATCTCGCGCTCCGGCACCCTCACATACGAGGCGGTGTACCAGACGACGCAGGAAGGGCTCGGCCAGAGCACCTGTGTCGGCATCGGCGGCGACCCGGTGCGCGGCATGAACTTCATCGACTGCCTCGAACTCTTCGAAGCCGACCCCGAAACGCACGGCATCATCATGGTCGGCGAGATCGGCGGCACCGACGAGGAAGCCGCCGCGGAATACATTCGCGACCGCGTGACGAAGCCGGTAGTCGCCTACATCGCCGGCGTGACGGCGCCGCCCGGCAAGCGCATGGGCCATGCCGGCGCCATCATCGCGGGCGGCAAAGGCACGGCCGAGGCGAAGTTCGCGGCGCTCGACGCCGCGGGAGTCGCCACCGTCCGGTCGCCCGCCGAACTCGGCAGCCGGATGGCTGAAGTGATAGGCCGGTAAGCCGGCGACAGCGGAGCCGGTGCGTGCCGGGCGCCATCCTATGAGCGACAAGGCAATCCTCGCACTCGCGCAACTCGACCTCGTCGTCGGCGACGTCTCCGGCAACACCCGCAGGATCCTGGAACAAGCGGTGCGCGCCCGCGACGAGCTGCGCGCCGATCTCGCGATCTTTCCCGAGCTCAGTGTCTGCGGCTACCCGCCGGAGGACCTGCTGTTCCATTCGGGGCTCCGCCGCGACGTCGAGAACGCGGTGGAGGAGATCCGCACGTCCGTCAGCGACATCGCGGTGCTGATCGGCTTTCCCGAATACGCGGACGGCTGCATCTACAACGCCTGCGCCGTGTTTCGCGACGGCAAGTGTCTCGCGCATTACCGCAAGCAGCTCCTGCCGAACTACAGCGTCTTCGACGAGCAGCGGTACTTCACGGCCGGCAAGAGTGCGGCGGTGTTCAAGCTGAACGGCATCCGTTTCGGCCTGAACATCTGCGAGGACGTGTGGAAGTCCGCGCCGATCCAGGCGAGCCGGGCAGCCGGCGCGGAATGCATCATCGCGATCAACGGCTCGCCCTACAAGACGACGAGCCAGGCGGAGCGCGAGGCGGTCGTCCGCCGGCGCATACAGGAGATCGGCCGCCCCGTGGTGTACGTCAACATGGTGGGCGGCCAGGATGAGCTCGTGTTCGACGGCGGC
>DASUOE010000045.1:0-10104 GCA_036276805.1 Woeseiaceae bacterium
GGGCGAGCGCCGGTCAAGCGGTAGGTTCGGGCCGCAGCGCATGGAATAATCGCCGTCGATAATGTGACGGCGCGCGCCGTCGCGTGCGGGGAGCGGAGACGAAGCGAATCATGCAGCGCGGCGGCGACCGGACGGTCGGGACGGTGATACGCGGTTTTGCCGACCGGCTCGCCGCGGCGGGGCTCGTGTACGGCCACGGCACCGACAACCCCCGGGACGAGGCGGCATGGCTCGTGTTCGCGACGCTCGGCCTCTCCCACGACGACACCCGGCAGGCGTACCGCCGGCCCGTGAGCGATGCCGAACATGCCGTGCTGGAGGCGCGGCTGCAGCGCCGCATCGAGGAGCGCGTGCCGGTGGGTTACATCGTGAACGAAGGCTGGTTCGCCGGGCTGCCGTTCTACGTCGACGAGCGCGTGCTCATCCCGCGCTCGCCGATAGCCGAGCTGATCGCGGACGGATTCGAGCCGTGGCTCGACCCGGCACGTGTGCGGCGGATCGCCGACCTCGGCACCGGCAGCGGCTGCATCGCGATCGCACTGGCACTCGCCTTTCCGGACGCCGCGGTGGACGCCGTCGACATTTCGCCGGCGGCGCTCGACGTCGCCGCCGTCAATGTCGCCCGCTACGGGCTCGGGGGGCGCGTGGAACTGGTGCGCTCGGATTTCTTCGCGGCCCTCGGCGGGCGCCAGTACGACCTCATCGTCAGCAATCCGCCTTACGTCGACGCACCCGACATGACGGCGCTCGCACCGGAGTTCCGGCACGAGCCCGAGCTCGGCCTCGCGGCCGGCGCCGACGGTCTGGCATCGGTGGACAGGATATTGCATGATGCGGCGCGGTTTCTCGCCGACGGCGGCATGCTCGTCTGTGAAGTCGGCAACAGCCAGCCGGCGCTCGAGCGACGCTATCCGCGGCTGCCGTTTCTCTGGCTCGAGTTCGAAAGGGGCGGCCAGGGCGTGTTCCTCCTCAGGAAGGACGAGCTGCCGGCGGCCGCATGAGCATTTCTTGACGGGTACCAAGCGGAGTCCTTGCCGGTGTCGGGCAATACTTTCGGCCATTCGTTCACGGTGACGACCTTCGGCGAAAGCCACGGCCGCGCACTCGGCTGCGTGGTCGACGGCTGCCCGCCGGGACTCGCCCTCGACGAGGCGGACATCCAGGGCGACCTCGACCGCCGGCGGCCGGGCCGCTCGCGCCACACGACCCAGCGCAACGAACCGGATCGCGTGCAGATCCTCTCGGGCGTGTTCGAGGGGCTGACGACCGGCACGCCGATCGGGCTGCTCGTCGAAAACACCGACCAGCGTTCGCACGACTACGGCGACATCAAGGACAAGTTCCGGCCCGGGCACGCGGACTACACCTACCAGCAGAAGTACGGGATTCGCGACTACCGCGGCGGCGGCCGCTCGTCGGCGCGGGAGACCACGATGCGGGTGGCAGCGGGTGCCATCGCCCGCAAGTACCTGCGGGAACGCCTCGGGATCGAGATCCGCGGCTACCTCGCCCAGCTCGGGCCGATCCGGCTCGCCGCGCCGGAACCGGCCGCTGCAGACGACAATCCGTTCTTCTGCGCCGATCCGTCGCGCGTGCCGGAACTCGAAGCATTCATGGACGCACTGCGGGGTGAGGGCGACTCGATCGGCGCGAAACTGAGCGTCCTCGTCACGGGCATGCCCGTCGGCCTCGGCGAGCCGGTGTTCGACAAGCTCGAAGCGGACCTCGCGAAGGCCCTGATGAGTATCAACGCCGTCAAGGGCGTGGAGGTGGGGGCGGGTTTCGCCGCCGTCGAGCAGCGCGGCAGCCAGCACCGGGACGAGCTCTCGGCGTCCGGTTTCAGCAAGAACGACGCAGGCGGGACCTTGGGCGGCATCTCATCCGGCCAGGACCTGCTTGCGAGCATCGCGCTCAAGCCGACTTCGAGCGTGGCCGTTTCCGGGCAGACGATCGACTCGAGCGGCCGGCCGACGGAGATCGTGACCAAGGGCCGGCACGACCCCTGCGTCGGCCTGCGCGCGACGCCGATCGCCGAAGCCATGGTCGCACTGGTCGTCGTCGATCATTTTTTGCGACACCGCGCACAGAATGCCGACGTACATTCCCCGACACCTGTTATAACATCGCGGTAACCGGAATATGTCGCATTGACGTCGCGGGCGCGCGTCGGGGACGCCGCACACCGCGATCGCGCGCCGGCAGGGAAGGCTTTAAGGGACGATGCCAGAAAAACTCGACGTTGCCGTCGTCGGCGCCACCGGCGCCGTCGGCGAGGTCATGCTGTCCGTGCTCGCGGAGCGCAGGTTTCCGGTCGGGCGGGTGCATGCGCTCGCGAGCGAGCGCTCCATCGGCAAGACCGTGGCTTTCGGCAGGCGTTCGCTGCCGGTCGGGAATCTCGCCGACTTCGACTTCAGCACGGTGCAGATCGGGCTGTTTTCGGCGGGCGGGTCCGTTTCGGCGGAATACGCGCCGAAGGCGGGCGCGGCCGGGTGCGTCGTCGTCGACAACACCTCGCATTTCCGCTACGAGGACGACATTCCCCTGGTCGTGCCGGAGGTGAACCCGGACGCAATCGCCGCCTACAGGGCGCGGAACATCGTCGCGAACCCGAACTGCTCGACCATCCAGATGGTGGTGGCGCTGAAGCCCATCTACGACGCAGTCGGCATCGAGCGCATCAACGTCGCGACCTACCAGTCGGTCTCGGGCGCGGGGCAGAGCGCCATCGAGGAACTGGCCCGCCAGGCGTCGCTGATGCTGAACGGCAGGCCGCTCGATCTCCCGCCGGACACGAAGCAGATCGCCTTCAACGCCATTCCCCACATCGACGTCTTCCAGGACAACCGGTACACCAAAGAAGAGATGAAGATGGTGTGGGAAACGCAGAAGATACTCGGCGACGACCGCATACTCGTGAACCCGACGGCCGTGCGCATCCCGGTGTTCTACGGGCATTCCGAGGCCGTGCACATCGAGACCCGCGAGAAGATCTCCGCCGTGGCGGTGTGCGAACTCCTGAAGAAGGCGCCGGGTGTGACACTGCTCGACGGCGTGACCAAGGGTGCGTACCCGACCGCCGTGACCGAAGCATCCGGCCGCGACCCCGTTTACGTCGGGCGGGTGCGCGAGGACATCTCGCACCCGCGGGGCATCAACCTCTGGGTGGTGGCCGACAACATTCGTAAGGGCGCGGCTCTAAATAGCGTCCAAATAGCTGAAATATTGGCAAAAAAGTATCTATAAAGTATAGTTCGCAGGCACGCGCGCCGGCAGATTCACCGCTTGGGTACGGGGGTCGCCGCCGAGGCTCGATGCCTGGTTGGGAGTTGGAGAATCAATATGCCGCGATGTCTCACTCGTATCTCGCTTGCGCTCGTTTTGCTGTTGTCGGGCGAGGTGTGGGCTCTTGGGCTCGGCGAACTGCGCCTCGATTCGGCATTGAACGAACCGTTGCGCGCGGAAATCGAACTCGTCGCCGCCTCACCCGAGGAATTGCAGAACCTGCAGGTGGGCCTGGCATCGGCGGAGACGTTCGAGCGCTACGGGCTCGAGCGGCCTTATTACCTGCAGAACCTGGTCTTCGAAGTCGTCCGCTCCGGGCGGGCGGATGGCAACTACGTGCGCGTGCGGTCCGCGGCGCCCATGACCGAGCCGTTCCTGACCTTCCTCATCGAGGCCACGTGGTCGAGCGGGCGTCTGTTGCGCGAATATACCGTGCTCCTCGACCCGCCGACCTTTGCGCCACAGGACGAGCGCGCGGCGCAGCCGGAAATGACCGCGCCGCGACCCGCCGCACCCGCCGACAGCGGGCGCATCGAGCGCGCCGAGCCCGAACCCGAGCCCGAGCGGCAGGCGCCGGCGGCGGCCGCCCAGGCCCGACCGGCGGCACCCGTCCAGGCGCCGGCGGCCGAAACCGGCACCGCGGCTGAGCCGGCACCTGTCGACGACGAGGCTGTCGAGGACGAGCCCGCCGGGACGGCGCCGTTCGACGCCGCGGCGGGTGACGAGGTTACCGTGGTCCGCGGCGACACGCTCTGGGGCATCGCGAGCCGCATCCGCCCGGACAGCCGGGTCACGATGAACCAGACGATGCTGGCGATCTTCGAGGCGAACCCCGAGGCCTTCGGCGGCAACATCAACATCCTGAGGGCCGGGGCGCGCCTCGCCATCCCGAGCGCCGACGAGATCTACCGCATCGATCGCACCGAAGCGTTCAACGAGGCCGTCCGCCAGAACGACGCCTGGCAGGGCGGCGCCGTGCCCGCGCCGGCCGTGGCTGCCGAGCCGACGCCCGAGCCGGAATCCCGCCCGAGCCTGACGCTCGTCCCGCCCGACGACGAACCGGCGGGCGCCGGGACCGAGGTCACCGGGGAGATCGCCGAGGAGATCGCCGAGGAGCCGACGGCCGGCGAACCCGCTGCGGCCGGCCGCGAACAGGAGATCCTCGACCGGATCGCCGAACTGGAGGCTGCGGACGTTCCCGTGCAGGAATCGCTCATCCAGATCCGCGACAACGAGCTTGCGAACCTCAGGCGGGAACTCGCGGATATCCGTGGCGAGGACTACGAGGCACCGGTCGAGGCGGCCGACGAACCACTCGACGAACCATTCGTGGAGGACGAGGAGGCGCCCGATGCGGAGCCCGCCGAAGGCGAACTCTTCCCCGAATTCGACGAGACGCCGGAGGACGAGACCGTTGCCGGCGAACCCGACGCGACGCCTGCGGAAACGGAGCCTGCGATCCGCATCCGCCGTGACGAGGCACCGTCGCTCCTCGACACGATCCTCGGCTGGCTGACGAGCGTCTGGGCCCTGCTGGGCATCCTGCTGCTCGCGGTCATCGGCATCCTGGTGTGGTTCATGCGCCGCGGCGGCGGCGACGAGCCGGATGCATGGCACGCCCGGATGGACGCCGGCGATTCGCCGGACGAGACGCTTGCGGCGACGGAATCGCTAAGGGCACCGAGCCGGCACGACGAGTCGATAGTCGTCGTCGAACAGACCGGCCGCTTCCGCAAGCGCGACCGCGAGGCCGACACCGTCGAAACCCGGGCGCCGGTGATAGCCGACGACGCGACGGGCGGGTTCGGCTCGCTCGAAGACACGTTCAGCAGCGAAACGGCCGTCAATCTCGACCAGTCCGACCCGATAGCCGAAGCCGACTTCCACATGGCCTACGGCCTGTACGACCAGGCCGCGGATCTCGTCAACGGCGCCCTCCAGTCGGAACCGGAGCGGCAGGACCTGCTGACGAAGCTGTGCGAAATCTACTTCGTCTGGGGCAACCGGGACGCCTTCGTTGCGGCGGCCGAACGCCTGCATGCGGTGACGGACGACCGGCAGCAATCCGACGATTGGGACAAGATCGTGATCATGGGCCAGCAGATCGCGCCCGACCACGCGTTGTTCGCGGGCGTTGCCGGCGGCACCAGGGCAGTGGACCTGTCCTTCGAGGACGAGGACGCCGGCAGTACCGGCGCGCTCGACATGGATTTCGGGGCCGGCGACAGCGGCGGTGACGAGGTGATCGACCTCGGCGGCGGTGTTGATGAGGGCGGCGACGAAGACGGCATAGACTTCGTGTTCGACGACGATCCGGCCTCGGCGAAGACCGTCGAAATGCGGGCGGCGGAGCCCACGATCGAGACACCGACGCTCGAGCAGCAGTTCTCGGCGCTGGAAGGCACCGGCAGGCACCGTGCCGGGTCGCCGGGCGGTGAGGCGCGTGCGCCACGACCCACGGACGCGACGACGGAGATCGACCTCGACGACCTCGGCCTCGACCTCGACGGCATGGCAGAAACCGAGTTCGCCGCGCTCGGCGACGACGATGCCACGGAGCTCGCGTCCCTCGACGACCTCGACGACCTCGACCGGACCGGCACCAACGAATCGATCGAGGACGCCGACGAACGGGTAGCGACCGGGCGCAACCCGGAAGTCGCCATCGATGACTCGGCGCTGGTCGACGTGCTCGACCTCGACGACGACGACTTTACGAGCACCCGCACCGGCATGCGTCTCGCGCCGGACGAAACGGGCGTCAATCCGGCGCAGACGCTTGCCGAGGAAACGGGGCTCGACGAGGATCTTCTCGCGGCCACCGGCCGGACGCAGGTCCTGCCGGAGGACTACGCCGTGGAGACCTTCGGCGACGATGCACCGCTCGGCGACGACGACCGGACCATGCTCGCGAGCAGCCTGCGCAACGAGGATTTCGATTTCGCCAAGACGGAAGCGCTGCCGCCCGGCACCTACCCCGGTGACGACGACGCGACCGGCGAGATACCTGCCCTCGCGAGCACCGACATGGACCTCGACCTCGACGACCTGACCGAGGCGCTCATGCGCACGGACAAGGGCGACACCGTGGAGCAACCGCGCGACGACAGGACGGTCGAGCATCGCCGGCCGGACCTCGACGAGGAGACCGACGAGACCCTGGCGTTCGCGCCGGACGACCTGTCGGACGAACTCGAAGAGGCGCGTACGATGACCGAGGTCGGCACCAAGCTCGACCTCGCCCGGGCGTACGTCGACATGGGCGACCCCGCTGGCGCGCGGAGCATACTGGAAGAGGTACTCGATGAGGGTGATTCGAGCCAGCGGCAGCAGGCGCAGAGGCTCCTCGATTCCCTGCCCTCCTGAGGCGCTGGCGCGGCCTGCATGGGCGCGGCCTGAACCGGCGACGGCGGCCGCCGCCGTCCCTCGCGGCTGACCGCCTGCGGGCTACGCCGCCGGCTCAGCCGCCCGACCGGCCGCCCCGACGATGCGTATTGCAATCGGCGTCGAATACGACGGAACTGCCTACAACGGCTGGCAGCGCCAGGCTTCGGGGACCGGCATCCAGGAGCGGCTGGAAGCGGCACTGTCCTCGGTCGCGGGGCACCCGCTCGAGGTCCACGGCGCCGGCCGGACCGATGCCGGTGTGCACGCGAGCGGGCAGGTCGCGCACTTCGACACGACGAGCCGGCGTGCGCTGCGCGGCTGGCTGCTCGGCGCGAACAGCAACCTGCCGCCGGACATCTCGCTCACCTGGGTTCGGCCGGTCGCGGACGACTTCCATGCACGCTTCTCAGCCACCGAGCGTCGGTATCGTTACGAGATACTCAATCGTCTCGTGCGCTCGGCGCTCTCCCGCAACCGGGCGTGGTGGGTTCACCGTCCGCTCGACGCGGCGTCGATGCAGGAGGCGGCCCAGGAGCTCGTCGGCCGACACGACTTCTCGGCTTTTCGCGCCGCCGGGTGCCAGGCGTCGCACCCTGTTCGCGAAGTTCGCACCATCGACGTCCGGCGGGCGGGCGAGCGCATCCTGATCGACGTCGTCGCCGACGCTTTCCTGCAGCGCATGGTGCGCAACATCGTCGGTACGCTGGCGGAGGTCGGTGCGGGCGAGCAACCGCCGCACTGGGTGGGCGCGGTTCTAAAGGGGCGAGATCGCACCCTCGGAGGCATGGCTGCGCCGGGCCACGGGCTCACTCTCGTGGCGGTGCGCTACCCGGATGCGTACGGCATCCCGGCCTGTGGCGTTAGTCCCTGCGAGCCCCTACCATAGGCGCATGAGCTGGTTCGAAAAGCTGATGCCGTCGCGGATCAGCACCGAGAAGCGTACGCGCTCGGTGCCGGAAGGCATCTGGATCAAGTGCCCGAAGTGCGATGCGCAGCTTTATCGCAACGAACTCGAGCGCAACCTCCACGTCTGTCCGAAGTGCACGCACCACATGCGTATCGGCGCGCGCGAGCGGCTCGACGGCTTCCTGGACCCGGGGACGCAGAACGAGATCGCCGCGAATCTCGAGCCCGAGGACCCATTGCGCTTCCGCGACAGCAAGCGTTACCGGGACCGCCTCATCGCGGCGCAGAAGCAGACAGGCGAAAAAGATGCACTCGTCGCCGTCACCGGTGCGCTGTTCGAGCGGCCCGTCGTCGCCTGCGCATTCGAGTTCGCGTTCATGGGCGGGTCCATGGGCTCCGTAGTCGGCGAGCGCTTCGCACGTGCCGCCGATCGTGCGGCGGACAACCGCATGCCGATGATCGCGTTCTCCGCGAGCGGCGGCGCCCGCATGCAGGAAGCGCTGTTTTCGCTCCTGCAGATGGCGAAGACGTCTGCGGCCATCGCGAAGCTCGGCCGAGCGCGCGTTCCGTACGTATCGGTGCTGACGGATCCGACGACGGGCGGGGTGTCCGCGAGCCTCGCAATGCTGGGCGACGTCAATATCGCGGAGCCCGGGGCGCTGATCGGCTTTGCGGGGCCGCGCGTGATCGAACAGACGGTGCGGGAGACGCTGCCGGAAGGCTTCCAGCGCAGCGAATTCCTCCTGGACCACGGGGCCATCGACATGATCGTCGACCGCCGCAACCTGCGTGAGGAAATCGCGAACCTGCTCGCCAAGTTCGAACGCCGCCCGGGCCCGCTCACGGCATAGCCTTCTCATGGTGCAAGGCCTGACCCTGCCGCAGTGGCTGACGGAACTCGAGCAGCGCTCGCCCGAGGCGATCGTTCTCGGGCTCGACCGGGTCGGCGCGGTGCTCGGGCGGCTGGCGCCGCCGCTGCCCGCGACGGTGATCACGGTCGGGGGCACCAACGGCAAAGGCTCCTCCGTCGAGCTGACCCAGGCGATATTCTCCCGCGCCGGCTACGTGACGGGTGCGTACACCTCGCCGCACATCCTCGAGTACAACGAGCGCATACGCGTGAACGGCACACCTGCCACCGACCTGGACATCGTGGCGGCGTTCGAGCGCATAGAAGCGGCCCGCGGCGACATTCCCCTGACGTATTTCGAGTTCGGCACGCTGGCGGCAATTCTCGTCTTTGCCGAGCGGCAGGTCGAGGTGGCCGTCCTCGAAGTCGGCATGGGCGGGCGCCTGGACGCGGTCAATGCCATCGAGCCCTCGGCGAGCCTCATTACGAACGTCGGTCTCGATCACTGCGAATGGCTCGGCAGCGACGTCGAGACGATCGCGGTGGAGAAGGCGGGCATCCTGCGTGCCGCGAAGCCGGCGGTCTACGCGGCCCGCATGGCGCCGGCGAGCCTCGTGCGCATCGCGGGTGAACTCGGCGCCGATCTCCGGGTAGCCGGCGTCGACTACGGCTACGAAGCGACGGACGAGTCCTGGCACTGGTGGGGCCGCGACCTGCGCCTGCAGGGCCTCGCGCTGCCCGCATTGCGGGGCCGTGCACAGGTAGCGAACGCGGCCGGGGTGCTGGCGCTGCTGGAAGCTGCGGGCTTCGCGGACCTGCTGACGGCCACGGAGCTGAATGCTGCGCTCGCCGGTCTCTGCATTCCGGGCCGCATGCAGAAGTTCCGCGATGCTCATGCGTGGGTACTCGACGTAGCGCACAACCCGGCCGCTGCGAAGATCGTCGCCGACGGGTTGCGCGACGATTTCGCGGAGGGGCCGACGGTCGCGATCCTGGCGATGCTCGCGGACAAGGACGTGGAGGGCTGCGTCGAGCCGTTGCGACCGCTCGTGGATCACTGGGTCGCGTTCACGGCGGACAACCCGCGCGCCGTCCCGGCGCCGGAGCTCGCGCGCCGCGTCGCGAACGCGACCAACCGCGGCTGCGCGGAGGCGGCCGGCGTCGACGATGCGATCGCCGTGGCCCGCGACCTGTGCGAGCCGGGCGGCCGCATCGTTGCCACCGGCTCCTTCTACTGCGTCGGTCCCGTGCTGCGGGCGCTTGGGCTATACTCGCGGCCCTGATCGCCTTGCCGGCACCCGGGCCTGCAACGATGTCACAGACGCCGCCGGTACATCCGGGCACGACGTCCGGCGGCGGCCGAGCGCGTGCGGACTCCTGGCGCACAGCCGGGACAGCGTTGAAATGGAAAGAGCATTGAAAGAACGCATCATCGGCGCCGTCGTGCTTGTCGCGCTCGCAGTCCTCGTCGTACCCGTGTTCCTGGACGGGCCGGCGCCCGCAGGCGACGTCGTGAGCGAGCGTGTGCCGCTGCCGGGCCAGGACGCTCAGGAGACCCAGACGGTCGTCCTCGAGCGGAACCGTGACGAGCCGGTGCCGGCGCTGTCGACCCCGGCGGCCGGGCAGGCGCCGGTGCGCGCAGCCACGGCCGCGCCGGCAACGTCGACGACGACAAATTC
>DASUOE010000046.1:0-5337 GCA_036276805.1 Woeseiaceae bacterium
GCCCATTTCCGGAATCGATGACGCAATTCATTGATAATGGAGCGGCTGCTCAGTATTCCCGCATTTAACAATAAGCCGGGATGCGGGTCCGGCGGCGGGTCTATCGGCGGTCCGCCGGGGCCCCGCCAACCTGCGCCGGTACGTTCGCGCGAAATTAAGACGTGTGCGCGGCGAGACGTTCGGCGACCCAGGCGGGCACCGACGCCAATGCCTTGTCGAGCGCATCGGGGTTCGTACCGCCGGCCTGCGCGAAGTCGGGGCGACCGCCGCCCTTGCCGCCGACGGCGGCCGCGACGGGCTCAAGGACGTCGCCGGCCTTGATCGCGCCGAGCTGGTCCTTGGTGACACCGGCCGCGAGCCGCACCTTGCCGTCCTCGACGGAGCCGAGCACCACGACCGCGCTCTTCAGCTTGTCCTTGTAGCGATCGACTGCCTCGCGCAACGTCTTCGCATCCGCACCGTCCATGCGCGTCGCGAGCACCTTGACGCCCGCCACCTCGTGCACGTCCGCGTTGCGGTCCGCGCCCTGCCCGCTCACCAGCGCCTGCTTCGCCGCGGCGAGTTCCTTCTCGAGATCCTTGTTGCGCTTGACGAGCTGCTGGACGCGCGCCACGGCCTGCTCCGGCTGGCTCTTCAGCAGGGCCGACACTTCGCCGAGACGCTGCCGGACCGCTTCGAACCACGCGAGCGCACCCTTGCCCGTGACGGCCTCGATGCGGCGGATGCCGGCCGCGACGCCGCCTTCGGAGGTGATCTTGAACACGCCGATGTCGCCCGTGCGCTCGACGTGCGTTCCGCCGCAGAGCTCGACGGAGAAATCGCCGAAACGCAGGACGCGCACTTCGTTGCCGTATTTCTCGCCGAACAGCGCCATGGCGCCGACGGTCATGGCGTCGTCGTAGCTCATTTGCTGCACGTCGGCCGCGCGGTTCGCGCGGATCTCGTCGTTCACCAGGGCCTCGATTTCCGCGAGCTGATCCGGCGTCACCGCCTCGTAGTGCGAAAAGTCGAAGCGCAGGCGGTCCGGCGCGACGAGCGATCCCTTCTGCGTCACGTGCTCGCCAAGCACCTTGCGCAGCGCCGCGTGCATGAGGTGCGTCGCCGAATGGTTGAGGCGGATCGCCTGGCGCCGCTCGGCATCGACGACGGCCTCGACGCGGCCGCCGACCTCGAGCGCACCCTGCTCGAGCGCGCCGTAATGCACGTTCGCCTTGCCGCTCTTCTGCGTGTCGTCGACGCGGAAGATCGCGCCGTCCGCGACGAGGATGCCGGAGTCGCCGACCTGCCCGCCGCTCTCCGCGTAGAAGGGCGTCGAGTCGAGCACCACCGCGCCCTCCTCGCCCGCGGCGAGCGCCGTCACGCTCTTACCGTCGCGGTACAGTGCAACGATCTCGCCCTGGCCTTCCGTGCCGTCGTAGCCGAGGAAGCCCGTTTCGACATCCGTGCTGAGGCCGCCGGCCTCGCTCATGCCGAACTTGCTCGCCGCCCGCGCCCGTTCCCGCTGCGCTTCCATCGCCGCCTCGAAGCCCGACTGGTCGACGGTGAGCCCGCGCTCGCGCGCGATGTCGGCCGTCAGGTCGACCGGGAAGCCGTAGGTGTCGTAGAGCTTGAACACGACTTCGCCCGGCAGTTCCCTGCCGTCGAGATTCGCCATCGCGTCTTCGAGGATGCCCATGCCGGCATCGAGCGTCTCCGCAAAGCGCAGGCCCTCTTTTTCGAGCACCTTCTCCACGTGCGCCCGCGCCTTGACGAGCTCCGGGTAAGCGTCGCCCATCTCTCTTGCGAGGGGCAGGACGAGCTTGTGGAAGAACAGGCCGTCGTAACCGAGTTTCTTGCCGTGCCGGAGGGCGCGCCGGATGATGCGCCGCAGTACGTAACCGCGGCCCTCGTTCCCCGGCAGCACGCCGTCGACGACGAGAAACGCGCAGGCGCGGATGTGGTCGGCGATGACGTTGAGCGAGCTGTTGCCGTCGTTCTCGACGCCGAGCGTGTCCGCCACGGCCTGGATCAGGTTCGCGAACAGGTCGATCTCGTAGTTCGAGTGCACGCCCTGCATGACAGCGGCCATGCGCTCGAGCCCCATGCCCGTGTCCACCGACGGCTTCGGCAGCGACGTCAGCGTCCCGTCGGCTGCGCGGTCGAACTGCATGAACACGAGGTTCCAGATCTCGATGTAGCGGTCGCCGTCCTCGTTCGCCGAGCCCGGCGGGCCGCCGGGGACGCCGGGGCCGTGGTCGTAGAAGATCTCCGAGCACGGGCCGCAGGGGCCGGTGTCGCCCATGGCCCAGAAGTTGTCCTTCTCGCCGAGCCGCGAGAAGCGGCCCGGGTCGATGCCCATTTCCTTAATCCAGATGTCGGCCGCTTCGTCGTCGTCCTCGAACACGGTGACCCAGAGCTTCTCGGCCGGCAGGCCGAGCGTGCCGGTGAGGAAATCCCAGGCGTAACGGATCGCTTCGCGCTTGAAGTAATCGCCGAAGCTGAAGTTGCCGAGCATTTCGAAGAACGTGTGGTGCCGCGCTGTGTAGCCGACGTTCTCGAGATCGTTGTGCTTGCCGCCGGCGCGCACGCAGCGCTGTGCCGTCGTCGCGCGCGAGTAATCGCGCTTGTCGCGCCCGAGGAACACGTCCTTGAACTGCACCATACCGGCGTTCGTGAACAGGAGCGTCGGGTCATTGCCGGGCACGAGGGGGGAGCTCGCGACCACTTCGTGGCCACGCTCGTGAAAGAACGCCAAAAATGCCTGGCGCAGCTCGTTGCTCGTCATCGCATGCATACGGGGGGTGTCGGGCCGCCGGGCGGGTTTTTCAAGCGCCGTTTGCGCCGCAAACTGTGGAGTTTACGGGAGTTCCGGTCGCGAATTAAGACTCGGTCTCGACAATTTTTCGCCCGGCGGCGGACACTCTAGGCAATGGCCGATCCCCCGTGACATAGTAAGCGCCCCACATGCGTGCCGTCGCGCGTATTCCCTCTCGCGCTTTCCCTGGCGGCCGCGTGTTGATTTCCGCGTTGTCACCGTCAATGGGAGACGCCCAGGGAGAATGAACCCGAGGAGAATAACCCCGAGGAGAACAACAATGAAAAGCTTCAAATCGTTACGGCTAAGTTTTGTGGTCCTGGCGGGGATCGGCATGGCCTTCAATGCCGCCGCGCAGTCCGTGGAAACGCTCGCATCGGGACTCGACAACCCGCGCGGGCTGGCCTTTGCGCCCAATGGCGAACTCTACGTCGTTGAAATGGGATCCGGCGGCGCGGGACCCTGCATCCTGTCCCCGGTGTTTCCATTCCCGCCTCGCTGTTACGGCGCAACGGGAGCCTTGAGCCGGGTTGCGCCCGGCGGCGTACCGGGTATCGAACGGGTGGCAACCGGCTTCCCCTCCCTCGGGTTGCCCACCGGTACCGCCGAAGGCGGCGTGGCGGACCTCGCCTTTCACGGCATGGTGGCGTACGTGCAGGTCGGATTCGGCGGCGATCCCGCCGAGCGTGCCAAGCTGGGGGCGGCCGGCGCCGTGTTCGGGCACTTGCTGCAGGTTCTCCCGAACGGCCGCTGGCGGCCACTCGTCGATATCGCTGCGCACGAGTCGCGAAACAACCCGGCCGGCGGCCCGGTCGACTCCAACCCGTACGGGGTCCTGGCATTGCCCGGCCGGCGGATCGTCGCCGACGCCGGCGCGAATGCACTGATCGAGGCCCGCACGAACGGCCGTACCCGGACACTGGCCGTGTTGCCGCCCGCCGAGCCCGGTGGACGGGATGCGGTCCCGACCTCGGTAACGGAAGGCCCGGACGGCGCGCTCTACGTCAGCCAGCTCACCGGGTTCCCGTTCTTCCAGGGCACGTCGAGCGTGTGGCGCCTGAACGCGGACGGCAGCAGCGCGGAGGTGTACGCCGCTGGCTTCACCGCGGCCGTCGACCTCGCTGTCTCCGCGAACTACGACCTGTACGTGCTCGAGATCGCAACGGGCCAAACCGGAGCCTTTCCGCCGCCCAATCCCGGTCTTGGCGCGGGCCGCCTGGTGCGTCAGTGCGACGGCGGGACAGCGGAGGTGCTGCTGGACGGACTCGTGTTTCCGACAGGCGTCGCGCTCGGGCCGGACGACGCCGTCTACCTGACGAATCGCGGTACGTCGGCGACCGACGGCGAGATTCTGCGACTCGAAGTATCTGCCTGCCCGTGATCGACGATCAAGGCGCCCGCGGCCGATGCGGCCGCGGGCGTACCCGAGTGTGTCACTCGTAAATCATGGTGCTAATGATCAGGCGTCCGGGTCCGCGAGCGCGGCCTGCACCTGATCGGCTTCGAAGCCGCGGTACTTGAGGAACCGCATCTGCCGCGCCTTTTCGGTGAACTCCCGGGGAAGCCGCCGGCCGAACTTTCGGACCCGGACCGCGCGCGCAAGCGCGATCCAATCTTCGCCGGCGGCGGCAACCGCCTCGTCGGCAACAGCGGCCGCGATGCCGCGTTCCGCAAGTTCCGCCCGGATCCGTACCGGGCCCTTGCCCTGGGCGATGCGGGCGTGCACGAACGCTTCGACGAAGCGCGCGTCGCTCTGCAGCCCGTCGATCGTGAGCTGCTCCACCGTTGCCGCTGCGAGCTCCGGCGTGAACCCGGTGCGTACGAGCTTGTCCGTGAGTTCGCCCGCCGCGTGCTCCCTTCGGGCGAGGTAGTCCATCGCCTTTTTCCTGGCCGCGGCGGGATCGGCCTCGCGGCCGGACCCGCCGTCCGGCACCAGCCGGCTGATGAGCTCCTTTATCGAGTAGCGTTCACCCATGTTGGAGCGGCGGTAACGCCGCGACTTGTATGTGGCCTGAATTCCTGAGCAAAGCGGCGGTAACGCCGCGACTTGTATGTGGCCTGAATTCCTGAGTTAAGCGGCGGTAACGCCGCGACTTGTAGGTGGCCTGAATTCCTGAGTTAAGCGGCGGTAACGCCGCGAATTCGCGGCCTTACGGCCGCTCCTACGACAGCTCCTGTGCCTCCGCCTCGTCGTCGGTCGATGCCGCCGCGGCGGTCGCGCCTTTCGGCAGCAGCGTCGCACGGATCTTCATCTCGATTTCCGTCGCGGTGTCCGGATGCGCTTTCAGGTACTCGCGCACGTTCTCCTTGCCCTGCCCGATGCGGTCGCTGCCGTAGCTGTACCACGAGCCCGATTTCTCGACGATGCCTTGCGCGACCCCGAGGTCGATGATTTCGCCTTCACGGGAGATGCCTTCGCCGTAAAGAATCTCGAATTCGGCCTGCTTGAACGGAGGCGATACCTTGTTCTTCACGACCTTCACGCGAGTCTGGTTGCCGATGACCTCGTCGCCCTTCTTGATCGCGCCGATGCGGCGGATGTC
>DASUOE010000047.1:0-15257 GCA_036276805.1 Woeseiaceae bacterium
CACCTCGCGTGTGCTGGCGAGCCGGCCGCTCGCCGTCACGCCGCCCGCGCAGGGTCCGGGCGGGCTCGAAGTGTTCCCGTCGAGCGGGACGACCGGCGGGTTCGCGTTGGGCCCGGACTCAGCCGTCGAAATCATCCTCGACGCTTCGGGCAGCATGCTGCAGCGGCAGGACGGACAGCGGCGCATCGACATCGCGAAGGCGGTGCTCACGGACCTCGCGACGGAGGTGATCCCGGCGGGAACAGGCTTCGCCTTCCGCGTTTTCGGGCACCGGGAAGCCGGCAGCTGCCGCACCGATCTCGAGATCCCGCTCAGCCCGCTCGATCCCGCGCAAGCACGTGCGGTGCTCGGCGGCATCGAAGCGACGAATCTCGCGAAGACGCCGATCGCGCGCTCGCTCGAACTCGTACCGGAAGACCTCGCGGGCGTCGAGGGCGAACGCCTCGTCATCCTGCTCACCGACGGCGAGGAGACCTGCGGCGGCGATCCCGCCGCAGCCGTCGAGACGCTCGCGTCGTCGGGCACGGCGGCGCGCGTGAACATCGTCGGCTTCGCGATCGACGACGCCGATCTGAAGTCACGGTTCCGTTACTGGGCGGAGCTCGGCGGCGGCAGCTACTTCGACAGCACGAACGCAGACGAACTCGGCCAAGCGCTCGTGAGCGCGCTCAGCGTGCCGTACGCCGTGTTCGACTCGGGCGGCCTCGAGGTCGCGCAGGGCCAGGTCGGCGGCGACGCGGTCACACTGCCCCCGGGCGAATACACCGTGCGCGCCGCGACGGTGCCGCCGACGGAAAAGGCGGTCACGGTGAAATCCGGCGAAACCGCGCGCCTGACGCTGGAGCAGCCGTAAGGCCGCGCATTCGCGCGGCGTGATCGCGCGGCCGTAGGAGCGGCCGTAAGGCCGCGGATGGTTCGCACCGTCCGGCCGTGACGAAAACGTCACGGCATCCGGCCGCGTGCCATTCGCGGCGTAACCGCCGCTCCTACAGGAGCGGCCGTCGAAATACGCGGTAATGGAATCCGAACCTCCGTAGGAGCGGCCGTCCGGCCGCGAATGGTTCGCACCATCCGGCCGTGACGAAAACGTCACCGCATCCGGCCGCGTCCCATTCGCGGCGTAACCGCCGCTCCTACGGCTGTGCCGTCATCGTCCCGTTCGTGGCGTGACCGCCGCTCCTACCGGGCGCGGAATACTGGGGGGCGCTTCTCGCGGAATGCGGCGCGGCCCTCCTCGGCGTCCTCGGTGGCGAAGCACACGGCCTGCAGGTCGCGCTCGTACTCGATCGCCGCATCGTAGGGCATGTTGCGCGCCGCGCGCAGGTTCTGCTTGGCCGTCTCCGCCGCGATCGGCGCGCGCGAGGCGATGACGAGGGCGAGTTCGCGCGCGCGCTCCAGCAGGCGGCCGGGCGCCGTCACTTCGCTGACGAGGCCCCACGCATGGGCCGTCTCGGCGTTTACCGCCTCGCCGGTCAGGAGCATCAGCGCCGCGTTCGATGCGCCGATGGAATGGGCGAGCCCCGCCGCCATGCCGCCGCCGCCGATCCATCCGAGCTTGATTTCCGGGGCCGCGAACGTCGCGTTCTCCGACGCGATCCGGACGTCGCAGGCCAGCGCCGTTTCGAGACCGCCGCCGAGCGCGTAGCCGTTGATCGCCGCGATGACGGGCTTGCGGCAGTCGCGCACCGCATCGCAGTAGTCGTCGCGGTTGCGGAACTCCCACGGCGTCGCGTAGGCATCGAGCGTCGCGATATCCGAGCCGGCGCAGAACGCGCGCTCGCCGGCGCCGGTCAGGATCACGCAGCGGATCGTGGCCGACGCCTCGCACTCCGCGATCGCCGTTGCGATCGCGGTCGCCATCGCCGGCGTCACGGCGTTCAGTTTCCGCGGGCGGTTCAGCGTGATGACGGCGATCGCGCCGTCCACGTCGAACAGGAGCTCCGTCTCATCGAGGTTTGCGTCGTTTTCGTTCTTGCTCATGTCTCGGCTCCGGCGGCGTGGTGCCGCTCGTAGATCGGTTGCAGGTCGTCGAGCACGGCGTGGGCCGGCTGTTCTGCGAACAGGCCCTCGCGCAAGCGCGCGCTCGCGGCGGCCTGGAAAGCGACGGCGCCGTCGTGGCGCGGGCGCAGCGTTGCCTGCTCGAGCGTCTCCCTCGTCGCGGCGTAGAACCCGTTCGCCTGCGCATTCACCCCGGCATCCTGCCACGCCGAGCGGCGCGCCGGCTGGCCTTCGTGTTGCGGGATGAACCCGCACTGTGCGTCGTCCGACAAGAGCCAGCGCAGGTGCGCAAGCAGCGCGGGCGAGGGCTTCGCGCGCTGCGAGATGCCGATGCCCGTGCCGCCGAGGATCGAGCCGGGACGGCCGCCCGGCACCGCGCGCGGCGCATCGGAAAAAGCGACGCCGCGGGACGCGTAGTTCACGTAGCCATACACCAGGGGACACAGGGCCACGCCATCACCGGATGCGATGTGCTCGAGGAGCGCGATCGGGTTCGCGTCGCGGAGCGCCTGCGGGCTCGTACGGACGAGGCGCGTCATGATCCGGTACGCCTCGCGCCCGACACCGCGCTCGACGAACTCGTCGTCGCCCGGCCGCGCCGCCGAATCGGCCACCGCCGCACAGATCGACTGGAAGCTCAAGATCGCATGCGGCCCGGCGAGCGAGAGCGCCACGACCTGGCGTTCGGCGAGCGCACACACCTCCTCCCAGGTCGCGGGCGGCGTGTCCACGAGGTCCGGCCGGCGCGCCATCACCTGCGTCGCCGCGTCGAGCGGCAGCGCCCAGTGCCGCCCGGCGTATGCGTAACTCGCGGCCGTGGCGCCGATGCACTCCGCGTCCCACCGGGCGACGTCGTCGGCGCCGAACAGGTCCTCGATCGGCTTCAGGCAGCCTGCGGCAACGGCTTCGCCGACGTGCGGGTGGTCGAGCACGACGAGGTCGTAGCGGGCGCACAGCTCGGCGATGGGATGTGCCTCGAAGCCCTCGAGCGGGTGCCTGTCCCACGTGAGCGCGAGGCCGTCCGCCGCCGCGCGGCGGGCCGCCGCTTCGAGCGCGCGGTAGCCGCGCGGGTGATCCCAGGTGAGCCCGCGCCAGCCGGCGGCGTTCATGCGCCGGCCTTGACGACCCCGGACGCGACCAGGCGCTCGATCTCCGCATCGTCCTTGCCGGCCTCGCGCAGGATCTCGCGCGTGTGCTCGCCGGTCAGCGGCGCGCCGCGTTCGACGGTACTCGGCGACTTCGAGAAGCGGATGGGAAAGCCCGGCGTCTTCACCCGGCCCTCGGTCGGGTGCTCGTACTCGACGAAGGTGCCGTTGTGCTTTATCTGCGGGTCGTCGACGAGGTCGGCGTAGCCGTAGACCGGCGCGGCCCAGATGTCGTTCTCGCGAAAGAGCCCGAGCCATTCGCCGCTCGCGCGGGTCACGAGGCGCACGCGCGTGCACGCGAAAATCTCGTCGCGGAGCTTCCAGCTGTCTTTCTCGTCGTCCAGGTCCGCGAAGAACGGCTCGTCGAGGAGCGCGCCAAGCTTTTTGAGCGGCGCCATCGCGATGGCGACGTACCCGTCCTTTGTCGCGAAGACACCGTACGGCGCGCGGATGTAGGCGTGCGCGTGCGGCTCGGCGGAGCGCTGCTGCGGCTTGCCGCCGACCGTGAACACCGAGAGCTCCTGCATCTGGATCGTGGTGATCGCGTCCAGCATGTTCACCTGCACGAGCTGCCCCTCGCCCGTGCGTTCGCGGTGGAACAGCGCCGCGAGCGCACCCTCGAACGCGTTGTACGCGGTGACCGCATCCACGATGTACTGCCCGGCCGGCGACGGCGGCTGGCCGGCCGCCCCGGTCGACATCATCGCGCCCGACATCGCCTGCAGCAGCAGGTCCTGGCCGGGGTAATTGCGATAGGGGCCGTCCTCGCCGTAGCCCGATATCGACACGTAGACGAGCCGTGGGTTGATCGCCGCGAGCGTCTCGTAGTCGACGCCGAGGCGCTGCGCCACGCCCGGCCGGTAGTTCTGCAGGAACACGTCCGCATCCGCAACGAGTTCGAGGAGCAGCGCCCTGCCTTCGGCCGATTTCAGGTCGATCGCGAGCGAACGCTTGTTCCGGTTGAGCGACAGGAACGACACGTTGATGCGCTTGCCGGTCGCGCCACCGGCCGCGACGTGGCGCTGCCATTCCCCGGCGAGCGGTTCCACCTTGACGACGTCTGCGCCGAGGTCGCCGAGGCGCTGGGTCGCAAACGGCCCCGCCATCGCGATGGAGCAGTCGATGACGCGGATGCCGCTCAGGATGCCCATGCGGGTACCGACGAAGCCGAAGCGGTCATTGCATGATCCAGCCGCCGTCCACGTTCAGCGTCTGGCCCGTGACGAATCCGCTCTCGTCGGCGGCGAAGAACAGGATGGCGTTCGTGATGTCGGCGACACTCCCGCGGCGCTTGATCGCCTGCCGCTCGAGCACCTGCCGGTTGTAGCCCTCGGGATCGGGATGGATCTTTTCCGCGTCCGTCGGGAAGGCGCCTGGCGCGATCGCGTTCACGGTCACGCCGTATGCGCCGAACTCGCGCGCCCACGCGCGCGTCAGCCCGACCAGCGCACCCTTGGAGGCGACGTAGGGCGACAGGTTCGCCCAGCCGCCGGAGAGCGTGATGCTCGAGATGTTGACGATGCGCCCGCGGCCCTGCGCTTTCATGCCGGGCAGCGTTTCCTGCACGGCCACGACCGCGGCATCGACGTTCACGCGCTGCACGCGCTGGTATTCCTCGATCGTGTAATCCTCGAAGGGCTTCGACGGGTAGATCGCCGCGTTGTTGATGAGGACGTCGACGGCCCCCAGTTCGGCCACCCGGCGCTCGAGCTCCGCGCGGAATGCCTCGAGGTCCGCCATG
Organism: Woeseiaceae bacterium; assembly: GCA_036276805.1. Classification (GTDB taxonomy): domain Bacteria; phylum Pseudomonadota; class Gammaproteobacteria; order Steroidobacterales; family Woeseiaceae; genus UBA1847. The sequence continues at coordinate 4,885 of DASUOE010000047.1, forward strand.
TCGACGGCGGCGACCTGCAGGCGCCCGCTCGCGACGCCGCGTGCCGCGGCGGTCAGCGCCGCGACTTTCGCCGCGTCGTTGTCGACCGCGAGCACGGTCGCGCCGCGGCCGAGCAGCGCGAGCGTCGTCCCGAGCCCGAGCCCGCCGGCCGCGCCCGTGTAGAGCACGACGCGTCCGTCCATCGTCCCGGTTTCGCCCTTTGCTCGACTCATTGCCGATTCATGGTCCGATTTATGGTCCGATACATGGTCCGATACATGGTCCGATTCATGTCCGCCGTCACGAACGCCCGCCGATCGGCGGGAAATCGCCCGAGGGCGCGGGATAATCCTCGTCCGGCTGCGCGGCCACCGCCGCGATCCGCTCGACCGCCGCGGCGACGGCCGCGGCGTCGGGCAGGATGCGGAACACGCTGTCGTAGCGGCGTTCCTCGCCGTGCCCGAGCCAGATGAGTTCGTCGCGCTCCTTCGCGAAGGGCTTGCCGAACACGTGGTTCGTCGCGGGCTCGATGCCGAGCGCGTAGTGGCCCGCCTGCAGGTTCTGCCACTCGAACATCGCGGGGAACTGCGTCTTGACCGTCGTAACCTCGAAGCCGAAGCCCAGCGCCTCGTTCACCAGGGCGACGCTCACGCGGCCGTCCGCGTCGGCCGCCATGTCGTGCTGCCAGACCTGTTCGTGGAAGTTCTCGATCGGCGCCGACATCTCCCGGTAGCCGACGCGCTGCTTATCGTAGTCGTCGCCCGCGTGCGCCGCCCAGAGCACGTCCTTTACCGGCGCCACGTAGCGGGCGCCCTCCGCGAGCACGGGATGGCCGACGTTGATGTGATAGCAGTACATGTGCGGCGTCCGGTAGAAGCCGTGGTTCAGCACGCGGTCGTGCAGGCGGATCTCGTCGCCGCCCACGGTCGCCTCGATGCGGCGCACGAGGTGCAGGTCCTCGCCGAAGACGGTCGCCTGCTGCACCACGCCTTCCGCCCACAGGATGCACTCGTCGCCCTCCCAGCGCTCGCCGTAGCCGGACAGGCGCGCGGGTATCGTCGCGACGCGGCCGTGCAGCGACGACGATACCGTCTTGCGCGGCCCGTAGACATAGTGCTCCGCCGGGTCGTCGTGCATGAACAGGATGTGGTCGAGCCCGCAGGTCACGAGCAGGCCGGAGAAGGACCGAAGCCAGGCGAGCCCGCCCTCGCCCTCGTACTCGTGCAGCCCCGGGTGCCGGAAGCCCGCCGGCGAGTGCCAGCCGACCGCGCGGCCGTTGTGTTCGCAGTCGGCGATGTCCATCGCGCGGTCCGGCAGCACGGTGAACCGGAGCCCGGTGCCGGTGCGGAACTCGAGCAGGCGCACGCCACGCTCGACGCCGTCGGCGAGCGTCATCAGGCGCACGCCGGCGAACTGCGACAGCGACCCCGTGCGCGCCGCGAGCGCGCGCCGGCTCAATCGTTCGCCGTAGAGCCCGACCATGGCCGCCGCCCGCCTTGCTCAGTGGCCGCCGGCGGCCGCGGCGCCCGACGCCGCCGGCTCGAGCGCCGCCACGCGCTCGCGGAACTCGTCGAGCTCGTCTTCGTAATACGGCAGCACCTGCGACCAGTGATAGTCCCTGCCGCGGCCCTCGTCGTCCGCGCCGCGGAACGGGATTTTGCGATGGCTCGTCTGCAGGCTGTTGGCGTAGCGGTAGGTGTCGCGCGTCAGCGCCTCGAGCTCGCGGAAATGCCCGACGCTTGCCTCGAGATGCGCGAGCGCCGCCTGCATGTCCGCCGCGTCCTCGCTGTAGCCGTATTGCAGCACGGCCATCGCCGCCCGCACCTTGTCGCCGTAGAACTCCGCCATCGCGCGGATCGCGCGGATGTCATTCGCGAGCCTTTCGAACTCGGCGGCGTCATCCGCGACGTGCGGCGCGGCCGCCTCGATCGCCGCCACGGCGTCCGCGGCGAACGCTTCGACCTCCGCGATCACTTCCGGGGGCGTCTCGCCCTCGTGCGGCTCGCCCTCGTGCTCGCGCGCGAGATACGTGTCCAGCCGTTCGCCGGGCGGCGCGTGCGATTCCCACAGCTCCGGGTAGGTCGTGTACGCGTACGGGTCGACGAGCTGGTCGAGCGTCATGCCGAGCGACAGCGTCTGGCGGTTGCCTTCCGTGATGCCGAACCAGCGCAACAGCCGCGGCGCCACTTCGCCGGCCGCGTTATAGGCGTCGTAGATGTGCCCTGCGGCCTCCTCGCTGCCGTACTTCGCCGAAAGCCGGCCGATCCAGTACTCGCGGTCCGCCGCGGGATCGCGGTCGGCGTCCCAGGCGTAGCGCGCCCAGGCCTCGTACCAGATCCAGTCGCGCTCCATCTGTTCGAGTAACGGGTCGGTCTTGTCCGGCGACACCGGCCAGTCCCAGAACGACAGCGGGTAGAGGTGCAGCCCTGCCGCCAGGTCGACGTCTCGGATCGCGAGCATCGACTTGCGGATGAATTCCGTGGCGCCGTAGCGGAACGGCTCGAGGTTCGCGAGGATGTGCACGTTCGCGACGTGCGTGCCGCCGGTTTCGGCCAGCGCGTTGTGGATGTCCACCCACTTGCCGCGCGGCTCGTGCGTCGTCAGCGACTCGCCGTTGTACTTCGCCATGGTGTAGAGGTTTTCGTAGAGCGGCAGCGCGCCCTGGATCAGCGCGTGCGGGTCTTCGACCGAATGCGCGCGGATGACGATCGGCGGCTCATGGTCATTCGCCGGGGTCCCCCCGGGGGACTTGCCGAGGCGCTCGAGCCCGAGCTTAACGCCGGGAATCACGACCTCGTTCAGCCACTCCTGCTGGTTCTCCTGGCCGATGAGTGCCTCGCCCAGGCAGACCAGCAGGCCGACGTTCGGGTACTGCTCGACGAACTTCGCGATCGACAGCCGGTTGTAGTCGGACGTCAGCGGGTCGGGCTCGGCGTGGATCATGCCGATGCCGTGATGCTCGGCGAAGGGCTTCGAGACGTAGATGTTGTAGAACATCTGGATTACCCAGATGCCGCGCCGGTCCGCTTCCTCGGTGATGTAGTCGAACATCTCGACGTTCTGCGCGAACACCTCGTCCGACACCTCGACGGCGTAGGGGTACTTCTCGAGTTTCACGAGCGACGCGAAGGGATGCCCGTTCCACAGGTAGAGCGTGTTCATGCGGTTCTCGACCAGCATGTCGAGATACTTGCGCCAGTGCTCCTTGTCGTAGAAGAACGGGAACAGCTCCGGCGTGTAGGGGTAGTCGTAGATCTCGCGGCCGGGGAGCAGTTCGAGCTTCTGCATGCCGATGCTCGGCCCGCGCAGCCGGAAGTCGGGCGCCTCGCGCAGGTCGATCGTACCGGGCAGCTCGCCCGCCGCGCGCGTCCGGCCGGCCAGCTCGAGGCTGCCGTAGAGCGCGCCGGAGGCGTCGCCGCCGGCGACGACGATCGCCCCGTCGGCGGCGTTCGCGATCAGGAATTCTTCCTCGCCGAGCGGCTCGGCTTCGTCCGCGCCGGCGGCGGGAAGCAGGCCGGCGATGGCGGCATCGCTGCGGGCGTCACCGATGACGATGCGCCGCCCGGGCGGCGCGGCGTCCAGGCCGCCGGCGTGACTGACCTCGTAGCCGACCTCGGCAAGCGCCCGCTCGAGGCGCTCCGCGCCGAAGCGCGTGCGGGGCGCGGCGTCGTCGGCGACGATGAGCGTCACCGTGCGCGCCGGCTGCGCCGGAGCCTCCGGTTCGGACCCGCCGGTACAGGCGCATAGCACGGCTGTCAGAAGGAGAGCGGCAAGCACCGGCATTCCGCGACGGAAACGCATATCAGCGTGCCTGCTGCCAGACCAGCGAGGCCTTGCCGAGGGCGTAGAAGTCCCCGTCCTCGTCGCCGGCCTCGGCAGCGATTTCTTCGGTGACCTTGGCTGTGTAGAGGACCGTGAATGTCCCGTCGGGCTCTTCGATGACGCACAGCGGCGTGCGCATGGCGTGGTCGCCGGCCGCCGCCCAGAGCGCGTCCTGTGCCTGGATCCTGATCCGGGTCTCGGGCGTCCACTCGATACCGTCGTCCGACTCGCTGTAGCTAATCTCCTGGTCGCCGAAGGAATCGAACACGGCGAGATACCCGCCGTCCTCGAGTTCGGTCACCTGCGGATTCTCGAGGAATTCCTCCGCGATCGGGATCGGGTTCACGCCCTCGGGCAGGCGCACCCAGGGCCCGGCGAGCCGCGGCGCTTTCGCGAGCCCCACGGGCCAGGGCCCGAGCGGGACATGGTTGTGCCCGTCGAAGAACGCGTACCACTCATCGCCCACGCGGTAGGGATTGAACGTCGCGACGGCCTGCTGGCCCTCCCATTCCTGCGAATTCTCGTCGGGCTCGAGCACTATGCCCATATCCGCGTACGGACCGGCTATGCCCCTCTTCCCGGGAATGACGGATTTGGCGCGCCAGATCCTGCCGGCGTAGTCGCTCCGCGCGATCTCACCCTTCGCCTCGTCGCCGCCGCGGTAGGCGACGTAAAAGATATTCCAGGCGTCCTCGTCCTCGTTGAACTCGACGCCCGTCACCCAGACCTCGGAGCGCGGGTTCGTCGGCGAGCGCCGGGGAACGCTCTCGACGAGCGTGGCATGCCGCTTCCAGTCGACCGCATCGGGACTCGTCCAGTACGAGATGCGCAGGTCCCGGTGCGGGCGGATGAACATCTCGTTTACGAACATGTGATAGATGCCGTCGAGCTTCACGACCTGCCCGGTCTCGAAACCCGCGCGGTTGTCGGAGGCGAGCACGTCCGGATGGTCCAGGCCGACGACGGGTTCGCCGTGATCGGCCTCCAGCACGAGGGCCCGTTGCGGTTCCGCCTCTGCGGTGGCGCAGACGGTGAAGCCGGAGGCGCAGCCGAGGGCTGCCGCCAGGAACGGGGCTTTACTGATCATTGCTCGCTCTGGTCATTGCTCGCCCTGGCGCTGGCTTTGCGTGCCGGTTTGTTCGTCGCTTGCGACGGCGGCGGCCCGGCAGGAGGCCGAAGCCGGATCGGGCTTCGGCAGCGCCGGCACGCCGTCGTTTGCGGCATCGTTCGAGACATCGCCGCGCACGCCGGCGTTTTTGATGACGTAACGCGCGTCCTCGGGCCAGTCCGCGGCGGGCACGAGGAAATTGTCGCACTCGTAGTTGCCGATCTCGTCGAGCCAGCGCCCGCCGGTCCGGAACGACGTGTGCCAGTTGCCGAAGGCCGTGTTGTCGGTCGAGATCCGCTCGCGGTACATCCGGCCGGCCGTGTTGATGTTCAGCCACTTGCCGCGCGACTGGACGACGTTTTCCGTGACGACGATGTGCTTGCTGCCCTCGTCGAGGTAGATGGCGACGCGGTCGGCGATGTCGAAGATGTAGTTGCCGCGAATCACGGTATCGGGGTTCGCGGACAGGTTGTAGATGGCGCCGCCGTCGACGAACCAGGTCTTCACGCCGTGGATGCGGTTGTTCGCGACCAGCGTGTTCTTGAGCGTCGTCGGCGTCGTGAAGCGCGGGTTGTGCAGGTAGCCCTGCTGGTTCCGGTCGTAGTTCGGGTTGCCGCCCGCGTCGTTGTAGCCCCAGCCCCAGCCGACGGCGATGGCGTCGTAGGGGGCGTCGGAGATGTCGTTGTGCACGATGCTCGCGCCGTCGACGTAGGTGGAGAGGATCGCGGCGTTGTCCTTGTAGTCCTGGCTCACGGAGTACACGGTGTTGTCCGCGATCAGGATGTCGCGGTTGACGAGCGCGGGGTCCGACGGGTGGTGGGCGTCGATGCGCACGCCGCCCGCCATGATCGCGCCGCCCGAAAGCACCGCGAAGTGGTTGCCCTGCACGCGGATGTCGCTGACGGCGAGGCCGACGCCCGAGGCGTTCGCCGTCGCGTCGTTGCCGAGCCCGAGGGCGATCTGGCCGAGCTGCGAGAACCGGTTGTCGCGGAACGTGACGTTCCGCGCCGCCGCGACCTGCACCGCGGCCGGCTGCTGGTGCCAGAGCTGGCGCATCGACTCGAACTCGGGACAGCCCCAGCCGCAGGTGGACCAGGCATCCTTCGGGCGGATCGACGCCACGTCGTGCAGGAAGCTGCCGCTCTGCTGGTTGGCGTAGCCGGTCGGCCGCGAGGGGCCGAGCCAGGAGGTATAGGAAAAACGCAGGCCTTCGAACGCGAGGTTCTCGACCGGCGCGTCCGGCGTGCCGGCGATGGAGCGCAGCGCTTCGAGGGCGGGCACGGTGACCTCGACGTCCGCGATGTCGTCGTCCTCGGCGATGCTGAGATACAGCTTGCCGGCGTCGGGGTCCACGAACCACTGGTACGGCAGCGCGTGCCAGTGGTTGGCATGCTCGAAGAACTCCGGCGCGTTCACGAGGAAAAGGCGCGAGTCGGCGGGGAAGATCGGCCGCGTGATCGTGTCGTAACCCCAGGTGTTGTTGTCCCACGCGGGCTGCGCCATCGTCACGGACTTGCCGTCGATGGCGGCGACGGGCGAGTAACGGTCGGTGAAGAACCCGGTGGCCTCGAGCTCGAGCCGCTCCGGGTGCCGGAGGTCGGCGAGCCACGCGAGTTCGGGGTTCACGACCGTGAACCCGGTCGCGCTGAACTCGATGTCGCCGGGCGTAAGTTCGATCCAGGTGCGCTCGGCGCGCGTGTCGTTGACCCACACCTGGCGGGTGTCGAGCCCGCGCGGCAGGTCCGCCGCGTAGACCCGGTGTTCCTCGTCGACCAGAGTGAAGTCCTGGACGGTGAAGCCGCCGGAGACCAGCGGCAAGTTGTTCATCGGGTTTATCGGGTTCACCGGGCCCGCCGGGCCCGGCTCGCCGCGCCAGGTGACGCTGTGGCCGTTCTGCCCGCCGTCGCGTCGCTCGAACCTGAGCGGCGCGTCGAGCCGGTAAGTACCGGCCGCGACGACGACGACGACATCGGCCTCGCCGTTCGCCGCACGTACGAGCGCCTGGGCGCGCGTGAGCGTTCGAACGGGCGCATCGGCCGAGCCGTCGCCATCATCGCGGCCGGCGGGGGATACGTGGACGGTCACCGGCGCCGCGCTCGTGGCGGCGGCCATCAGGAAAAGCGCGATGGCCGCCGTCGTCCTCGCTGTGCCGTGCACGGGGCCGGTCGTCCGTCCGGTCAGAACCGGATCCGGACGCCGGCGGCGATGCGCTGCCCCGTGATCCGGTATTCCTTCGTGCGGTCCGGTGTGACGGAGTAGATGAACTCCTCCTCGCCGGTCACGTTCAGCCCGTCGACGAACACGTCGAAGTTCTCCGTGACGCCGTAGGCGAGGCCGAAATCGAGCTGGCCATAATCGTCGAAGTACTCCGGCTCGCCGTTGCGGCCCGACGCCACCTGCAGGAACTCGTCGCGCCAGGTCCAGGCGAGCCGCGCCGTGACCGGCCCGTACTCGTAGAAGCCGACCAGGCTGTAGGACGTCTTGGACAGGCCCTCGAGGCCATAGGACACACCCACCACCTCGTTCGTGTAGTTCGCATCGGAATCGGCGTAAGTGTAGCTCGCCTGGACGCCGAGGCCGCTCCACGCGCCCGGCAGGTTCTCGAAGATCTGGCGGTAGCCGAGCTCGAAGCCGTCGACGGTCGCGCCGTCGCCGTTGTCGGGCACGGTCACCTGGAACACCACCTCGTCGACCTGCTGCGGCGTCGTCACCAGCGTCACGAACGAGTCGATGTTCTTGTAGAAGGCGGTGAACGACAGCAGCGAGGCGTCCTGGAAGTACCACTCGAGGCCGGCCTCGAACTGCGTGGCCCGGAACGGGTCGAGGTCGGGGTTGCCCTGGCGGATGGTCTCGTTGCCCGGGTTCGTCTGGATCGACTGGCGCGGCGAGAGGTCCGACAGCGTCGGCCGGGTCATTACCCGGGACGTCGCGAGGCGCAGGATCAGCTCGTCGGTGAGCGAGAGGCGCGCGTTGATCGACGGCAGGACGTCGGTGTATTCGCCCTTGAAGCTCACGGGCACGACGTCGGACAGGATGATCTCGTTCTGGCCGCCGCCGGTCGGTTTTGCGGAGAGCACCGTGCGCGATGCGCCCTCGGACGTGTAGTCGGTGTCCTCGATGCGCACGCCGGCGTTGATCGCGAGCGGCAGGCCGCCGATCTCGGTCTCCACGTCGGCCATGAGGTAGGCGACCACCACGTCCTCGTCCACCTCGGACGAGCCGGACGGCGACGGGATGCCGGGATCGAACGTAATGCCGTCTTCCGTCGCGAACTGGTCCACGGTCAGCACGAGTTCGCGCGGGTCGTAGTAGATCCAGTCGCGGATGATGTCGCCGCCGCCCTCGCCCTCGAAGAAGCCGCGGTTCGTCGGCGTGAACAGGGACTCCGGCAGAACCCGGTCGGAGTTGCAGTAGGCGCACTGCTGGCCGAACGGCATTTCGTCGCCCATGATCGTCTTCACGCGGTTCTGCAGCGCGAGGCCGCCGGTGAACACGGCGCCGTCGTCCGGCGCCCACTCGGTGTCGAACTGGAACTCGGTGATCTCGTCGTCCGCGTCCGCGCCGCCTGCCCAGATGTAGTAGTGCGCGGTGATGCCTTCCGGGTTCGTCGGCGCGTTCGCGTAATTCGGGCTCTCGAACCCGTACTCGTAGAGCGGGCTGCCGCCGCGCCGGTCGAACCACAGGTCGACGTTTTTGCGGCGGATGGTCGTGAACAGGTTGTTCCCGTTGTTGCGCCGCTCGGCCAGCGACGACGACAGGTCGAAGGAGAGCGTGACATCGTCGGTGACGTTCCACGCGGCATTCGCGCCGAACAGCGTCGTCGACACGTTGCGCTGGTCGTACTGGATGATCTGGTCGACGAAGCCGCCTTCGTAGAACTGGTAGACCGCCTCGCCGCCCTCGACGACCTGCTCGGTGAGCACGCCGCCCGCGAAGTCGTAGGCGAGGCCGGTCTGCTGCTCGGTGATGTCCGCATCCGCGAGGAAGCCGTCGAAAGTCAGCTCGAGGTCCTCGGTCGCCTGGAACTGGATCGAGGTGGACAAACCGAACAGTTCCTTGTCGCGCTCGAAGAAGAACGGCGACAGGTTCGACGGCATGGAGACGCCCTCGAACGGCGCTACGTTCGGGCCGAGGCGCGCGCCCGGCACGCCGCCCGCGGCGTAGTAGGAGTCGACGCTGGAGCGGTGCACGTGGCCCGCGCCGATCGTGAACTCGTCGTCACGCACTTCCTGGCTCATGTAGGACGCCGCGACCGCGATGCCGAGGGTGCTGTCGTCGTTGTGCCAGCTCGCGACCGCCGACGCTTCCGGGTTGTAGGTGTCCGCGAGCTCGGCCCAGGTGGAGCTGAGACTCGTGGACACGCGGAACGGCTCCGGATGATCCAGCGGCCGGAGCGTGCGGATGTCGACCGTCGCGCCGATGGAGGCACCGTTGATGCTCGCCTGCGGCGACTTGTACACGTCGGCGCCGGTGATGATCTCGGACGGGATGACGTCGAAGGAGAACTCGCGGCCGTTGTTGTCGGTCGCGAGCGTGCGGCCGTTGACGGTCACCGCGTTGAAACGCGGGCCGAAGCCGCGCACCGAAATGTAGCGGCCTTCGCCGCGGTTGCGCTCGATCGTCACGCCGGGAATGCGCTGCAACGCCTCGGCGACGTTCTGGTCGGGCAACTTGCCCAGGTCCTCGGCGACGATGGAGTCCACGACGCCGACGGCGTCGCGCTTGATGTCGATCGAGGCCCGCTGGCTCGCGCGGATGCCCGTGACGACGATCTCCTCCACCTCCCCGCTGCCCTGGGCGACGGCCGGGCCGCTGCCGAGGAGGACGGAAAGCACCGCCGTGACGCCTGCCGAGGCCACGAGTACAAGTTTTCTGAGAGACATTGGCGTTCTACCCCCTTAGGTGCCCTCACATGGGGCTTGCCCCCAATCTATCACTCTGAAGTCGTATGTCAAATGATGATAATACGTCATATGAATGTTGGAGCGGCGGTCACGCCGCGAATGGCAGGCGGCCGGATGCCGAGTCGTTGTCGCCGCGGCCAGAAAGCACAACCCATTCGCGGCCTTACGGCCGCTCCAACCGCGGGATCGGCCACGGCACCGTAGGAGCGGCGGTAACGCCGCGAATTGCAGGCGGCCGAATACCAAGACGTTGTCGCCGCGGCCGGAAAGCACAAACCATTCGCGGCCTTACGGCCGCTCCAACCGCGGGACCGGCCATGGCACCGTAGGAGCGGCGGTCACGCCGCGAATGGAACGCGGCCGGATGCCACTCCCAGCCGAGAACGTCAGCGCACCGATTTGATCGGCAGCACCAGCAACGCCGCGGCGAGCGCGAAGATTACGGCGGCCCAGAAGATGACGGCGTAATTCCCGCCGGAGACGGCCAGCAGGATGGCCGCCATCACCGGGCTCAATATCTGCGGGATGTTGACGGCGGTCGTCAGGAGCCCGAGGTCCTT
>DASUOE010000048.1:0-3309 GCA_036276805.1 Woeseiaceae bacterium
TCCCGACGAGCTCGAACAGCTCGCGAGCGACGCAGGCCATTACTGCCCGCGCACGCTGATGCGCGACCTCGAGAGGCTCGAACACCGCCCGGATATCTGGCTCACCGGCATGAAGCCCGGCGAGGAACGCCGCATTCTCGAGCAGGTGGTGGCGCACGTCCCGGACCGCCGCATCCGCATGCTCTCGAGTGGTACGGTGCTCAGCGTCTGATACACTGGCCGTCCACCACGGCAGTACTCTCGCGGCATGTTCGAAAACCTGAGTGGACGTCTGCAGGACGTCGCGCGCGGCCTGACCGGCAAAGGCCGGCTCACCGACGACAACATCAAGGACACCCTGCGGCAGGTGCGTCTCGCACTGCTCGAGGCCGACGTGGCGCTGCCCGTCGTCAAGGTCTTCGTCGAACGCGTGCGCGAGCGCGCCGTCGGCGAGGAGGTCGGGCGGAGCCTGACGCCGGGCCAGGCGTTCATAAAGATCATTCACGCGGAGCTCGTCGAGGTACTCGGCCGCGCGAACGTCCCGCTGAATCTCAAGGCACAGCCGCCCGTCGTGATCCTGCTCGCCGGCCTGCAGGGCGCCGGCAAGACCACGACCGCCGGCAAGCTCGCCCGCCGCTTGATCGAGGGCGAGCGCCGCAAGGTGATGCTGGTGAGCGTCGACGTCCACCGGCCCGCCGCCATACTGCAGCTCGAGCGGCTGGCCGACGAGGTCGGCGCCCTGTTCGCGCCGAGCAGCGCCGACGAGGCGCCGACGGCCATCGTGGACCGGGCGGTCGACGCTGCGCGGCGCGCGCACGCCGACGTACTGATCGTGGACACGGCCGGTCGGTTGCACGTCGACGAGGCAATGATGCAGGAGGTCGTGGCGGTGCACGCGCACGCCCGGCCGGTCGAGACCCTCTTTGTCGTCGACAGCATGGCCGGCCAGGACGCGGTCAACGCCGCGCGCGCCTTCGACAGCAGCCTGCCGCTCACGGGCGTCGTGCTGACGAAAGTCGACGGCGACGCCAAGGGCGGCGTTGCGCTGTCGGTGGTCGAGATCACCGGCAAGCCCATTCGCTTCGTCGGCGCGGGCGAGAAGACGGACGCGCTCGAAGCCTTTCACCCGGATCGCATGGCGTCGCGCATCCTGGGCTTTGGCGACGTGCTTTCGCTCGTCGAGGAGATCGAGGGCAAGGTCGAGAAAGACAAAGCCGAGAAGCTCGCGAGAAAGCTGAAGAAGGGCGGCGGCTTCGATCTCGCCGACCTCAAGGACCAGCTCGAGCAGATGATGAACATGGGCGGGATCGGCGCGATGCTGGAGAAGCTCCCCCTGCCCGGCAACGTCAACCCGGCGGCCCTGAAGGACAGCACGAACGAGCAGCAGATGCGTCGCCAGATCGCCGTCATCAACTCGATGACGCCGAAGGAGCGGCGCTTCCCGAAACTCATCAACGGCTCGCGCAAGAAACGCATCGCGAGCGGGGCCGGACTTTCCATCCAGGACGTGAACCGGCTCCTGAAACAGCACGCGCAGATGGAGCGCATGATGAAGAAGATGTCCCGGGGCGGAATGCAGAAAATGCTGCGCGGCATGCAGGGCGGTCGCCGCCCGCCGGGGTTCCGCCCGTAGGCGCGGCCGTAAGGCCGCGAAACGCTTCACTTTTGCCGGCGCTTCGGTACAATGCGCGGTCTGTTCGGGTCGGCCCGAGCTCAGGCGTGCCTGCCTGATCACAGTTTTCACACGGAATTCAGATGGTTAGCATTCGTCTTGCGCGCGCTGGCGCGAAGAAACGCCCCTTTTACCACGTGGTGGTCACCGACAGCCGGAACCGGCGCGACGGCCGCTACATCGAGCGTGTCGGCTTCTTCAACCCGGTCGGCAAGGATCACGAGGAGAACCTGCGCGTGGATCTCGACCGGGTCGACTACTGGCTCGGGCAGGGCGCGAAGCCGTCCGACCGCGTGGCCGCCCTGTTGAAGGCGCAGCGCAAGGTCGCCGCGGCCAACTGAGGCGGCGGACCGCCCGGGACCCGGCGCGGTGAGGGACGAGGGCAAGCCGGCATTCGAGCCCGTCATCCTGGGCCGGATCAGCGGCGTGTACGGCGTGCGGGGCTGGGTACGGATCTTTTCCTACACCGACCCGCGCGAGGCGCTCCTCGATTACGGGCCGTGGCGGGTTCGCGTCGCGGGACACGCGGGCGACTGGCGCACGGTAACGGTTGCGGAAGGCCGGCGGCACGGCAAGAGCGTCATCGCCCGGCTCGAGGGTTATGCCGACAGGGACCGGGCCGCGGAGCTCGTCGGCGCCGAGATCGCGGTGGCTGCCGAGGCGCTGCCGGCGCCCGGGGAAGGCCGCTATTACTGGCGGGACCTCGAGGGGCTCGCGGTCCTGCACCGTGACGGGACAGCGCTCGGGCGGGTCGACTACGTCATGGAGACCGGCGCGCACGACGTGCTGGTAATCGCAGGGGAGCGTGAGCGGCTGGTGCCGTTCGTGCCCGGCGAGGTGGTGCTCGACGTGGATCTCGCCGCCGGCGTCATCCGCGTCGACTGGGAATGGGACTGATGCGTTTCGCGGTCGTGACGCTCTTTCCGGAGTTCGTTGCCGGCGTGGCGTGCCACGGCGTCGTCGGCCGCGCGGCCGGGGACGGGCTCATCGGGCTGGTGTGCGAGAACCCGCGGAACCATGCCCGGGACGCGCACCGGACTGTCGATGACCGGCCGTACGGCGGCGGTCCGGGCATGGTAATGAAGTACGACCCGGTGGCGCAGGCGATCGATGCGGCACGGGAGGCGCTGCCCGCGGGGTCGCCGGTCGTGTGCCTGTCGCCGCAGGGTGCAGTGTTCGACCAGGCGACGGCGCAGCGTTACGCGAGTCTTCCGGGGCTGGTCCTCGTGTCGGGGCGCTACGAGGGATTCGACGAGCGCCTCATCGTCGACAAGGTCGACGAGGAATTGTCGCTCGGCGACTTCGTGTTGTCGGGCGGAGAAATTGCCGCCATGGCGGTGATCGACGCAGTGACGCGGCTTCTGCCGGGCGCGCTCGGCGATGCGGAATCGGCCGCGCAGGACTCGTTCATGCGCGGCCTGCTCGACCATCCGCATTACACGCGGCCGGAGCAGGTGGCTGGCGTATCGGTGCCCCCGGTGCTGCTGTCCGGCGACCACGCCGCGATCGCACGCTGGCGGCACAAGCAGGCCCTGGGCCGCAGTTTCCTGCGGCGCCCCGACCTGCTGAGGCGAATGAAACTGACGGGCGAGCAGCAGGCGCTGCTCGAGGAATTTTTGCAGGAATCCGGTGCGGAACAATGAGCAAGATAATCGAAG
>DASUOE010000049.1:0-9319 GCA_036276805.1 Woeseiaceae bacterium
CAGCAATGCTCGTCGCGACGGCGCAGGCCGCGGCCGCCGGTACGGTCGTGACGCTGGACGTGGACGGCCCCATCGGCGTGGCAACCTCCGATTATCTCGTGAGCGGCCTCGAGCATGCCGCGGAGACCGACGCCGAACTCGTGATCCTGCGCCTCGACACCCCTGGCGGGCTCGTCACCTCGACCCGCGATATCGTGAAGGCCATCCTCGCGTCGCCGGTGCCGGTGGCGACCTTCGTCGCGCCCGCCGGCGCACGGGCGGACAGCGCGGGCACTTACATCCTTCTCGCAAGCCACGTCGCCGCCATGGCGCCGACCACCCATATCGGCGCAGCCACGCCGGTGTCCATCACCGGCGACGACCTTTCCCCGCGGGACCTCGAGGACCGCCGGGGCGAAGACGACGCGGCACCTGCGGACGACGGCGCCGGGAGAAGCGACGATACGGCCGACGACGCGTCCGACGACGCCACTGACGGCGCGGCGGCCGAGCGCGGCGACGAGGACGATGAGGCCCCGGCAAAGCGGACGGGACGCGGCGGCACGGCCATGGACAACAAGGTCATGAACGACGCGGTCGCCTACATCCGGGCGCTCGCCGAGCGCTACGGCCGCAATGCCGACTGGGCGGAGGCGGCGGTGCGAGACGCCGCCACGCTGACGGCGCGCCAGGCGCTCGAACAGAACGTCGTCGACTTCGTCGCGGACGACGAGGCGGAACTGCTGCGGCAGATCGACGGCCACGAAGTCCTGCTCGCCACCGGCACCGTGGCGCTCGACACCGGCGAGACGACCCTCGTGGCATTCGAAGCGGATTGGCGCATCAAGCTGCTCTCGGTCATCAGCAACCCGGAGATCGTGCTGATCCTCGGCATGATCGGCCTGTACGGCCTCATGTACGAGGGCTGGAACCCGGGTGCCATCGTGCCCGGCGTGGTCGGCGTCATCTGCCTCCTGCTCGCCGCTTACGCATTGCAGGTCATCCCGGTGAACTACGCCGGGCTGGCGCTCATCGTCATCGGGCTTGCGCTCATGACGGCCGAGGCGTTCGCGCCGAGTTTCGGCGCGTTGGGGCTGGGCGGCGTCGCCGCGTTCGTGTTCGGTGCGATCATCATGTTCGACAGCGAAATACCGGGCTTCGGCATTTCCGTCGCGTTCGTCGTGGCGCTGGGAATCCTGGCGGCGCTGGCCATCGTCGGGATGATGTCCTACCTCGTAAAGCTCCGGAAGCGCGGCGCCGTCTCGGGCCGCGGGTCGATCGTCGGGGGCATAGGGATCGCGATGGAGGACTTCGCCGGCAACGGCCGCGTCTGGCTCGAAGGCGAAGCCTGGGCGGCCTATTCGGAAGTACCGCTGACCAAGGACCAGGACGTGGTCGTGACCAGCATGGAAGGACTCACCCTCTACGTGCGGCCCGCGCCGGTCCAGCGGCCAAGCACCCAGATGCTAACCTGATCGCCATCGTGCCCAGCCTCGAAGGAACCGCCATGCCCATTGCCACGCTAGGAATCATCCTCGCCCTGCTGATCGTGATTCTCTACAACACGATCAAGATCCTGCAGGAGTACGAACGCGGCGTCGTTTTCTTCCTCGGCCGCTTCCAGTCCGTAAAGGGTCCGGGCCTCATCATCCTGATTCCCGGGCTGCAGAAGATGATCAAGGTGGACCTGCGAGTGGTCGTCATGGACGTACCGACGCAGGACGTGATCTCGCGCGACAATGTCTCGGTGAAGGTCAACGCCGTCATCTACTTCCGCATCGTCGATCCGGAGAAAGCGGTGATCCGCGTGGCGAACGTGTTCGAGGCGACGAGCCAGTTGTCGCAGACGACACTGCGCTCGGTCCTCGGCCAGCACGACCTCGACGACATGCTGGCGGAACGCGACAAGCTCAACGAAGACATCCAGGCGATCCTCGACCAGCGCACGGACAACTGGGGCATCAAGGTTGCCAACGTCGAGATCAAGCACGTCGACCTCGACGAAAGCATGATCCGCGCCATCGCGCAGCAGGCGGAGGCGGAACGCTCCCGGCGCGCCAAGGTCATCAATGCCGAGGGCGAGAAGCAGGCGGCGACGATGCTGGCCGAGGCCGCCGCGATACTCGCGCGGGAGGATCAGGCCCTGCAATTGCGTTACCTGCAGACGCTCAAGGACATCGCCAACGAGAGGACGACCACGATCGTCTTCCCACTGCCGCTCGAGCTCGTCGAGCCGATCATGCGAATGGGGCGGCGCGGGCCGCCCGGCTCCTGAGAAGACCAGCGAGACCCTGCAGCGACCGCAGGGCGGCGCCCTACGCGTTCGCCTGGCGGCGTGGGGGCGGAATCCGCACCCGCACGGCGGCGCCGCCGAGCTCCGAGCGGTCAATCTCGACCGCGCCGCCGTAGGAGCGCGCGATGTCGGTCACCACGGCGAGGCCGATGCCGTGCCCGGGCGTCGATTCGTCGAGCCGCGTGCCGCGGGCAAGCAGCGTTCCCGCCGCCCCGGCGGGAATCCCGGGGCCGTCGTCCTCGACGAGCAGGTCGAGCCCGCTGCCGCCCTCGCCGCCGCCGGCCCCGCCGCCGCCGGCCCCGCCGCCGGCCCCGCCCTCCGCGGCCGGCGCGACGGTCACCCGCACGCGTCCCCGGCACCACTTGCACGCGTTGTCGAGCAGGTTGCCCGCCAGTTCCAGGAAATCGCCCGCATCGCCACGGAACCTCAAGCCGGGCGTTACGCCGACCACGAACTCCGGCGACTTGTGCCGGTACACTTTCGCGAGCCCGGCGACGAGCTTCTCAACCTCGCCGGCCACCGGGACGGCCGCGAGTCCGAGCTGCTCCCGTGCCGCCGCGGGCTTGCGTAACTGGTAGCGCACGATGTCGTCCATGCGCTCCACCTGTTCGTTGACCTTCGCGCGGAACGCGCCGTCGCGTGCGTCCTCGAGCAGCGCGCGCACCGCCGCGAGCGGCGTCTTCAGGCTGTGCGCGAGGTTGTCGAGTGTGTAGCGGTAGCGGTCGGAGCGCGCCCGCTCGCTGTCGATCAGCAGGTTCAGGTTGCGCGCCACGCCGCTGAGCTCCGTCGGCAGGCGCTCCGACAACACCACGCGGTCGCCACCCTCGATTTCTCGGATCTCGCTCTCGATCTGCCGCAACGGCGCAAGCAGCCGCCGCATCAGGAGGCCGATGGCGAGCAGCATGAAGGCGGCCACCGCCGCGAACCAGCCGAAAAGCTGGCGGCGAAAGCCCGCAACCTGTGCATTGAATGCCGCCAGGCTCTCATAGACGCGAAAGGTAAAGGGCTTCAGGGTTCCATCCGCGAACTCCCATTCCACGGCGAGGCTCAGCGTCAGCAGCGGGGTGCCATCGGCAAGCGACTCGCGGCCAAAAGCCTCGTTGCCCGGCGCCGGCGTCGGTCCGCCCGGCAGGTCGAGCCCGAGCGCCGAGCGCGACTGCCAGGCGATGCTGCCGTCGCCGCGCTCGAGCCGGCCGTACAGGCCGGAGCCGAGCGTGTTGAAGCGCGGCTCCACGAGGTCCATCGGCAGACCGAGTTCGAGATTCGTCCGCGGCTCCGCATCGGCGAGCAACTGCATCAGGTAGCCATCGAGAATTTCCTCGCGGGCCCTTTCGCCGGCGGAAACGAACGCGGTGTCGAGCACGACGATAGTCGCGCCGAAGAACACGAGCAGCAGCACGCTGACCGAAACCAGGAGGCGTGCGCTGAGCGACGACATGCGATGTCAGTCGGTCTTCTTGCGCTCGAGGGCGAAGCGATAGCCGCGTCCGCGCAGGGTCTCGATCGGCCTGATGCGGTTCTCCGGGTCGAGCTTCCTGCGCAGGCGCCCGATGAAGACCTCGATGACGTTGCTGTCGCGCTCGAAGTCCTGGTCATAGAGCCGGTCGGTGAGTTCGGACTTGGAGATGACGTCTCCGGCACGCACCATGAGGTACTCGATGATCTTGTACTCGAAACTCGTGAGTTCGACCGGCTGGCCGCTCACGCGGACGTCCTGGCGGGACAGGTCGAGAACGATCGGGCCCGCTTCGAGCGTCGAAGACGCCCAGCCGCCGGCACGGCGCAGCAGGGCATTGACGCGGGCGCCGATCTCTTCGTAGTGAAAAGGCTTGACCACGTAGTCGTCGGCCCCGGCACTGAGACCGTCGACCTTGTCCTGCCAGCGATCGCGGGCCGTCAGGACGAGAATCGGGAAGGTGCGGCCCTGCTCGCGTACCTGCCGGATGATGTCGAGGCCCGGTACCTCGGGCAGGCCGAGATCCACGATGGCGAGGTCCACCGGGTATTCGAGCGCATAGTAGAGTCCTTCGCGGCCGTCCGCGGCCTCCTCGACCGCGAACCCGTCTTCGCGGAGCCGCGCCGCCAGCGACGTGCGCAGCGTCGGGTCGTCCTCGATCAGGAGCACTCGCATGGCAGAGACTCCTAGTTGCGCCGGCAGCCGTTCACCCGTTCCGTGCGCACCTTCCCGTCGCGGGTCATTACGCGTATGTGATGCACTTCGCGGCCCTGGCTGACCCGGGTCTCCGCCGAGATGACCCGCTCGACGTCCGAGCGCCGGCGCACCTGCTCGACGGCTTCGGACAGCGACACGCAGCCGTTCTGAACGGTATGCGCTTCGGGAACGTCTCCGGCCGCCGCAGGCGGCGCGGCCGACAGACTGTCGCGATCGGCTACGCGCGCATGCGCGGGCATGACCAGCAGCGCGCAAAGCGCGCCGACCAGCACGTGTCGACAGATCACCTTGTACATCGTTTCGCTCATGGTCGACGGGTCCGCAGCGCGCAAACGCCGCCAAGTGTCGTATGCCGCCTGCGGGATTGCAACGTAACAAGTCACGCCGCGCGTGACCGCCCGGCTTTCAACCGGCCGGGCGCACGTCCACGCGCACTCGCAGTTGGCGGCCGGGGTCGTAGGGCATGCGGGTCGCGTACTTCTGCCCGCGGTACTGGTAGACGACGC
This sequence comes from Woeseiaceae bacterium, assembly GCA_036276805.1. GTDB lineage: Bacteria > Pseudomonadota > Gammaproteobacteria > Steroidobacterales > Woeseiaceae > UBA1847. The sequence goes on from DASUOE010000049.1 coordinate 4,952, forward strand.
GGTAGCCGTCGATGCGTTCCTCGCGATGCTCGCGCATCGTGGTCCGGCAGCGTTCGACCGGCCGCGTGTAGGTCACGACCTCGTAGCCGTGCCGGCGGCGGGCCGAGCTGTTGCCGATAGCCGCGCCGACGAGCGAGCCGGCTACCGTCGCCGCGTCGTTGCCGCGGCCGCTGCCGAACTGGTGGCCGACGACGCCGCCCACGACCGCACCGACGAAAGTCGCCGCGCCGACGCCCGGCGACGGCCGCTCCACCTCGTAGTACTCGGCCTCCTCCCAGCATTCGCGCACCGGCGTGCGCACAGCCACCGTCCGCCGGATCGGTTCGCTCGCGAGCACGCGCGCGTAATCGTACTGCGCGCCCGGGTGATCAGCCGCCGCCGGCGCGGTCCAGCCGAGGGCCAAAACGGCGAGGCCGAGCCCCGCCACACCTGATGCCTTGCGTCTGTCCATGGTCCAGCCATCCCTGTTGCAGCCGGCCTGCTGCCAGCCTGGAGCCAAGACTAGGACCCGGGCACTGAATCGGGGCTGAACGGTGGTCGGTGAGGTTCGGCCTGAAAGGTCAGGCCTGGCAGCCTCGGCCCGTCAGGAACGGCTGGCCAGGCGCTTCTTCGCGGCGCGCCAGGCGTGCTCGAGGTCGGCCGCGGACACGTCCTTCAGCCGCTTGCCGTCCCCGGCTAACGCCTGCTCCATGTCCCGGAACCGCCGTTCGAACTTGGCGTTGGCGCCGGCGAGCGCCTGCTCGGGGTCGAGGTCGAGATGCCGCGCCAGGTTGACGATGGCGAACAGGAGATCGCCGAATTCCTCCTCGATGTGAGCTGTGTCGCGTGTGCCGACGGCGGCGCCGAGTTCCTCGAGTTCCTCCCGGATCTTCTCGCGGACGCCCGCACGGCTGTCCCAGTCGAAGCCGACCGTGGCCGCGCGTCGCCCCAGCTTTTCGGCTCGCTTGAGTGCCGGCAGCGCCAGTGCGACGCCTGCGAGCGCGCTGTCGTCCGGTCCCGCGGCACGCTCCTCGGCCTTGATGGCTTCCCAGCTCGCGCCCTCCTTGCCGCGGGCGATTTCCTCCGGTGAGCCGAAAACGTGCGGATGCCGTCGGACGAGCTTCTCGCGGATACCGCGCGCAACGTCGTCGAAGTCGAAGTGCCCGGCCTCGGCCGCCATCTGCGCATGGAAGACGACCTGCAACAGCAGGTCCCCGAGTTCGTCGCAAAGCGCCGGCATGTCGTCACGGCTGATCGCGTCAGCCACCTCGTAGGCTTCCTCGATGGTGTACGGCGCGATGGAACGGAAGTCCTGTTCGAGGTCCCAGGCGCAGCCGCCTTCCGGATCGCGCAGCTTTGCCATGACTTCGAGTAGGTTCTCTATTTCAGCCATAGAAGCCTGTTTAAGCTAGTTTTTCCTTAAGCTTCAGGAGCATGTTCGCCGTCGCGCCCCAGATGCGATGCCCATCGTATAGAAACTCAACCACCGGCAGGATGCGGCCGTGCACTTCCCGCATCGACGTGTGCACGTTGCCCGCGTCCATGAGGAAGGCGAGCGGCACCTCGAACGCGAACGCCACCTCGGCCGGGTCCGTCACGATCCGCACCGCGGGCGACACGTTCCCGACGATCGCGGTGACTGCGTACCCCGTGATCGTCGGCATGGCGTCGAGGCAGCCGAGAATCGCGACGTCGTCCGGCCGGATGCCGACCTCTTCGCGCGTCTCGCGGAGGGCCGTTTCGACGATGTTGCCGTCGCCCGGCGCCATGCCGCCGCCGGGAAAGGCCACCTGGCCCGCATGGATGCGCAGCGCCGCGGCGCGGCGCGTCAGAAGAACGACCAGTCCCGCGTCCCGCTCGATGACGGGAATCAGGACGCCCGCAGGCTTGAGGCCGCTCGTGAGCCGGTCGCGCAGGTCGGCGGGCCAGGCCTCGCTGCCGGGCGGCAGCACGACGCTCACCGGGTCCCCGGCCGGGTGCGTCCCGCCGAGGCGCTCGCGCAACAGGGCCAGGGTCGGTTCCGCCGGCCGCGTCATGCCGGAACGGCGACTGAGAGAGTGTGGTCCCACACGCTGCTACGGGCCAGCTAGTGCTGGATGCCGCCTTCGGTCAGCGTGGCGGGATCGAGAAGGCGGTCGAGTTCCGCGTCGGTGAGGTCCGTCATCTCGCGCGCGACCTCGCGCACCGGACGCCCTTCCCTGTAGGCCCGTTTCGCGACCGCGGCGCCGAGTTCGTAGCCGATTACCGGGTTCAGCGCCGTCACCAGGATCGGGTTGCGGCCGAGCGCGCGGTTGATGTTGTCGCGGTTGACGGTGAATCCCGCGATCGCCTTGTCCGCAAGCACGTTCGCCGCCGCCGTCAGCAGTTCGATGCTCTGCAACAGGTTGTACGCCACCACCGGCAGCATCACGTTCAACTGGAAGTTACCCGACGCGCCGGCCATGGCGATGCAGGCGTCGTTCCCGACGACCTGCGCACCCACCATCGCCACGGCTTCCGGAATGACCGGATTCACCTTGCCCGGCATGATGCTCGACCCCGGCTGCAGTGCGGGCAGTTCGATCTCGCCTATTCCCGCGAGCGGGCCCGAGTTCATCCAGCGCAGGTCGTTTGCGATCTTCGTGAGGCTGACGGCGAGCACGCGTAGCTGGCCGGACATTTCGACCGCGGCGTCCTGGCTGCTCAGCGCCTCGAACTTCGACTCAGCACCGGTGAATGCGACTCCGGTGCGTTCCTGCAACAGCACGGCGACCTTGTCGCCGAAGCGACGATGCGCGTTGATGCCCGTGCCCACGGCGGTTCCGCCCTGCGCCAGGGCGGCCAGCCGCTTCAGCGCATCCCGCAGCCGGTCCGCTCCATGCCCGACCTGTGCTCGCCAGCCATCCAGTTCCTGGCCGAGCGTCACCGGCATGGCGTCCATGAGATGCGTGCGCCCGGTCTTCACCACGTCGCCGCACTCTTCGGCTTTCCGCTCCAGCACTTCGGCCAGGTGGGCGAGCGCCGGAAGGAGCCCGTCCTGGACCGCGACGGCGGCGCTGACGTGCACGCAGGTCGGGATCACGTCGTTGCTGCTCTGGCACATGTTGACATGGTCGTTCGGGTGTACCGGCTTGCCGAGCGTCGTGCTTGCAAGATGCGCGATCACCTCGTTCGCATTCATGTTGGAACTCGTACCCGACCCAGTCTGGAAAACATCGATCGGGAAATGCGCGTCATGCTCGCCTTCGGCGACTTCGAGGGCGGCTTTCTGTATCGCCATGGCGATCGCGGTCGGCAACAGGCCGAGTTCCGCATTTGCACCGGCGGCGGCCCACTTTACGAGCCCGAGCGCAGCGATGAACCGCCGCGGCATCGTGAGGCCGCTGATCGGAAAGTTGTCGACGGCACGCTGCGTCTGGGCGCCCCAGAGTGCGTCGGCGGGCACATTCAGCTCACCCATGCTGTCCTTCTCGATGCGGTACTTGCGGTCGTTCATCGCCCGGTCTTCCTCGTCTCGTCGGCGGCACAATCGTGTATGATTCGCGCTTTGCGCGGGCAAGTCTACACTGGATTCCGGGCCATGAAAGTCTCGACGCTCAGGGCGATTTCGCCGGCTGACGGCCGCTATGCCGAAAAGGTGTCGGCGCTGCGCGACATCTTCAGCGAGTACGGGCTCATGCGCCACCGCGTCCTGATCGAGGTGCGCTGGCTGCAGGCCCTGGCGGACGAGTCGTCCGTCCCTGAACTCGTACCGCCGTCGTCGGTGATGAAGGACTTGCTGAATCGCATCGTCGACGACTTCTCGCTCGACGACGCGGAACGCATCAAGGCTATCGAGAAGACGACCAACCACGACGTGAAGGCGGTCGAGTATTTCATCCGCGAACGCCTCGGCGACGGCCCGGAGACCGGCACGCTAAAGGACTTCCTGCATTTCGCGTGCACGTCGGAAGACATCAACAACCTCGCTTACGCGTTGATGCTGCGCGCCGCGCGCAAGGAAGTGCTGCTACCGAAGATGCGCGGCGTGGCGGCCCGGCTGGCGGGCTATGCACGGGAATACGCGGACCTGCCGATGCTGTCGCGCACGCACGGCCAGGCGGCAAGCCCGACGACCGTCGGCAAGGAATTCGCGAACGTCGTCCACCGGCTGCGCCGGGCCGAAAAGCGGTTCGCGGGCGTCGAAATACTCGGCAAGTTCAACGGTGCGGTAGGCAACTTCAACGCGCACGTGGCCGCCTATCCCGGGGTCGACTGGGCCGGACTCAGCACGCGATTCGTGACGGCACTCGGCCTGGAACCTAACGCGCACACGACCCAGATCGAACCGCACGACTGGACCGCGGAGTATTGTCATACCCTGCTGCGCTACAACACGATCCTGATAGACCTGTGCCGCGACGTCTGGGG
>DASUOE010000050.1:0-3574 GCA_036276805.1 Woeseiaceae bacterium
GAGGGCGATTCGACGGATGTTGTGGTGCGCGAGCAGCTTGGCCTCGATGGCCGCCGTCGTCGCCGGGTGATCGAGGAGGAACTGCTTGGCGTTCTCGCGGCCCTGGCCGATGCGCTCGCCGGCGAAGGAGAACCAGGCGCCGCTCTTCTCGACGATGTTGGCCTCCGACGCCAGGTCGACCAGGTCGCCCTCGCGCGAGATGCCATGGCCGTAGAGGATGTCGAACTCCACCTCCTTGAACGGAGGCGCCATCTTGTTCTTGACCACCTTCACCCGGGTCCGGTTGCCCACCATGTCCTCGTCCTTCTTGATCGCGCCGATGCGGCGGATGTCGAGGCGAACCGAGGCGTAGAACTTGAGCGCATTGCCGCCGGTCGTCGTTTCCGGGCTGCCGAACATCACGCCGATCTTCATGCGGATCTGGTTGATGAAGATGACCATCGCGTTCGAGCGCTTGATGTTGCCGGTGAGCTTGCGCAGCGCCTGCGACATGAGACGCGCCTGCAGGCCCATGTGCGAATCGCCCATCTCGCCCTCGATTTCCGCTTTCGGCGTGAGCGCGGCCACGGAGTCGACGACGATGACGTCCACGGCGCCGGAGCGCACGAGCATGTCGGTGATCTCGAGCGCCTGTTCGCCGGTGTCCGGCTGCGAGACCAGGAGTTCGTCGACGTTGACGCCGAGCTTCTCGGCGTAGGCGGGGTCGAGCGCGTGCTCCGCGTCGACGAACGCCGCCGTGCCGCCCTTCTTCTGCGACTCCGCCAGGACCTGCAGCGTCAGCGTCGTCTTGCCGGACGATTCCGGGCCGTAGATCTCGACGACGCGGCCCTTCGGCAGGCCGCCTATGCCCAGTGCGACGTCGAGGCCGATGGAGCCGGTCGAGATCGCCTCGATGTCGCGGGACGCGCTGCCGTCGCCGAGGCGCATGACCGAGCCCTTGCCGAACTGCTTTTCGATCTGGCCCAGTGCCGCCGCGAGTGCTTTCTTGCGATTGTCATCCATAGTCGTCGTCCGTTCGTGATGCGTGGTCGTCGTCCCCCGCCATGCGCCGCCGGGGGCCCCGAAAAGTCATGTGATTATATACAGTGATCGGGTGTGCCGGCCAGCCCCGATTTCGGCCCGAAAACCCCGGAAACGATGCCGAGGCAACACTGCTTCGGCCTTGCCGTTCACCGCGGCAGCGGCCGGTAGTTCGACCCGCCCGGCCCGGGCACCGATTCGATGAGCTCGAAGCTGTCCCAGGACGTATCCAGCGGCTGGCCGATGCGCGCCGTTTCGAACGGCCGCGCCCGCTTCAGGAACGTGACGTGCGGCCGGAACTGACGCTCGTCGACCGCAACGCCGGCGGCGGCCAGCACGCCGTTCAGCGCCGTCACCAGCCGCTCGAGTTCCACCGGCACCGCCGTCGCGAGCAACACGCCGAGGCGCGGCCGGGGCCAGTAGTCCACGCGGTCGAATCGCAGCCGGAACGGCTCGACGGCGATGCGCGCCGCTGAGGCCGTAAGCTCCGGCAGGCGCGCCGCCGGGAAGGCCCCGACGAATGCGAGCGTCACGTGCCAGTTGCCGCGCAGCACCGCGTCGCCCTCGAGCTCGCGTGCCGCGGGAGTCAGGGTATTGCGCAGCCGGTCGCGCTGCCGGTCGTCCGGCCACAGCGCGAAAAACAGCCGCTTCGTTTCCACCCCTTAGCGCGGTGACCGGACCACGATCAGCCCTGCAGCCGGACGCGGATGCCCTGCAGGGCATGCACGACCGACAGGCGACGCACGTCGTCGCGTTCCCCGTCGAAACGCTGGCCGTCCGTGGCGACGATGACGTCGCCGTTGTGGCGCAGCGCCCAGGCGAACCAGACGGTGCCGACCGGCTTCTCTTCGCTGCCGCCGTCCGGGCCGGCGATGCCGCTCACGGCGACGGCGATGTGCGCGCCGCTCAGCCGGAGCACGCCGGTCGCCATCTCGCTGGCCACGGCTTTGCTGACGGCGCCGTGCGCCGCCAGCGTCTGCTCGCTGACGCCGAGCAGCGACGTCTTCGCCGCATCGGAATATGCGACCACGCCGTAGCTGAAAACCGCGGAGCTGCCGGGTACGTCGGTGATGGTTTTGGCGACCCAGCCTCCGGTACAGGATTCGGCGGTGGCGACGGTCTTGCCGGTATTGGTGAGTTCGCTGACGAACGCAATCGCCAGCTGTTCGATATCGTCTTCAGTCACTTAGTAGTCTTTCGTAAAGTTCCACGTGCTTTTCGGTCATGGTTGCAACCGAAAATTCCCTGCGCATCCGCGCGCGACCGGCCGCACCATAGCGCGCCCGGCGCTCCGCGTCATCCATTAATATGATTAATGCCTCCGCGAGGGCGGCGGTGTCGCCGGGCGGCACGAGAATGCCGGTCTCGCCGTCCGCCACGGCCTCCGGCACGCCGCCCGCGCGGAAGCCGACGACCGGCACGCCCGCGGCCTGGGCCTTTAGCGTGACCACGCCGAGCCCCTCCGACAGCGCCGGGTGCACGAGAAGGTCGATGGCGCCCATCCAGCGGTCGAGGTCCTCACGAAATCCCTCGAATCGAATTATGTCGTCGAGCCCGCGCGCGGTGACGTCCTCCCGGAGCGGCCGCTCGAGTTCGCCGTCACCGAATACGAGGACGCGAAACGCGCGCCCGGATTCGGCCAGCGCCGCCACGGCGCCGATCAGATGCTCGTGGCCCTTGCGCGCGATGAGCTGCCCCGCCGCGGCGAGCACGAGTTCGCCCTCGGCGAGACCGAATTCCCGGCGGAAGGCGGCGCGGTCGGGCGGTTCCGCGAACTGTTCGGCGTCGACGGCGCTCCGGATGACCTCGATGCGCCCGCCGTCGATCCCGGCCTCGCGCAGCACCGCGGCCACGGCCTCGGAGATGGCGATGATGCGGCGAAATGGCCGGAACCGCAGCGCCGCCAGCAGCGCGGGCTCGGCGTTGTCGACGCGGCGGGAGACGACGGCCGGTACGTCGGCAAAGCTCGCGGCAAGCCCGCCCAGGATGTCCGCGCCGCGCCGCGAATGGCAGTGCACCATTGCGGGGCGCCACTCGTTGATGAACTGGGTGAGGCGATACGCGAACGGCAGGTCGAGATCGCCGGCGCAGAAGAGGTTGCGCACGGTAATGCCGCTCGCCCGCGCCGCGCCGTCGATGCCGGAGCCCGGGGGGCAGACGAGCGTGCAGTCGTGGCCGCGTTCGGCGAGCGCCGTCACGAGATACAGGACCTGCTGCGGCCCGCCGTAGAGGCGGCGCCCGGTCTCGACATGCAGGATCTTCATGGCGCGATCATACTGCACGGCCCCGTTTCGCGAACAAGGAGCGGCGGTCACGCCGCGAATCGCAGGCGGCCGGAGGGCGCGTACCATTCGCGGCCTTACGGCCGCTCCTACCGGCGCGGTAAGTACGACCGTAGGAGCGGCGGTCACGCCGCGAATTGGAAGCGGCCGGACGCCACGACATTTTCATCCCGGCCGGAGGGCGCGTACCATTCGCGGCCTCACGGCCGCTCCTACCGGCGCGGTAAGTACGACCGTAGGAGCGGCGGTCACGCCGCGAATTGGAAGCGGCC
>DASUOE010000051.1:0-3141 GCA_036276805.1 Woeseiaceae bacterium
ATGGTGTCCCTCATCGACGAGCTGGAAGGTCGCCAGTGGGTGACCCGGCAGAAGAGCAAGCTGGACCGCCGGCGTCACCAGCTGGTGGTCGCGCCGGCCGGCGAGGCGGCGCTGCTCCGGCTGCTCGCGGTCCTGGAGGACGTGGAGTCGCAAGGCCTCAAGGCTCTCAGTGGTGCGGAGCTCGATGTGCTTACGGTTGCACTCGACAAGCTGTACACCGCTTACCGAAGCCTGGCGGCCGATGCCGCCGGGAAATCCGCGGACGACACCGCAGAGCCTTAAGGCGCGCCGACTACAAACCCGTGCCGATCAGGATGAACGGTGCCCAGTAGTAAGGGTGATCCAGCCGGCTCGACACCGGCTGCGCGAGCTGCACCCCCCGATTCGCGGCCGACACGGCGTCTGCGTCATTCCGGATGAGGAGCAGCTGCGCCGCGCGCAACGCATCCACGCGGGACGCGCCGCCGGCGAGCTGCCGGTAGAACTCGCTCATCAGCGCGTGCGTGCCGCCGTCGGATACGCGCCACAGGGACGCGACGATCGAGCGGGCCTTCGAATTCTGCATCGCGTACCCGAGGCCGAGTACCTCGACGCCGTCGCTCAAGCCCCCGCCCAGCGCGGTCTCGCAGGCGCTCAGCACCACCAGGTCGACGTCGAAGTTCAGGGAGCGTATCTCCTGCAGGGTCACGCGGCGGCCGTCGCCGAAGAGGATGAACGAGTCGCTCGGCTGGCCCACGACGACCGCCGCGTGCGTCGCGAGGTGCAGCACGTTGAAGTCGAAAAGTTCGCGATAGAGGTCGTCGAATACGAAGGCGTCGCCGGGCAACGACAACGTGCCGTCGAGCATCGCGGCAATCGTGTCCATTTCCCTGCCGGCAAACTCCAGGCCTTCGAAGCGGAAAGTCTCGTCGCCGATCGCAAAGCTGTGCCCGGGTACCGTGTAGGCGCCGCCCAGCACGCGCAACGGGCCCTCCATCCTGTGATCCAGGTTGATGATCGTGCTGTCCGTCCAGTAGCTGATGCGGTAGCGCTCGATCAGCCAGCTTTCGCCGTCGTGCAACGCCGCGAGGGGCACGTAGCGGAGCGCGTCGTCGGGCGAGTAGAGGATGAGTTCCGTGCCCAGCCGTTCGAGTTCCGGTTCGATGGGCCGGATCAGCCAGTCGTACAGTTGCTGCGCAAGCGGCAGCGCGTCGCCATCCGCGTCCAGCAATGCCCGGCGAAACTCGAACACTGCCGCGCGCAACTCGGCCTGCGACACGTCGACCCGGCGGTGAATGGGTTCGGACCGTGGCGTGGCGAGCAGGAGTTCGATCCGGTCCGGCAGCATCAAGGGGTACAGAACCACGGCTTTCCGGTCCAGTTCGCCGAGCTTGTTGCCGATCGTGTCGAGCTGCGGCAATTCGACGGCCTCCGCGCCGATTCGCCGTTGCGCCTCGGCCATGACATCCCGAACTTCAGGGCTCGATAGAAACGCGATGAAGGCCGTGCGCATCGCGTCGAGCAGCGTGCGCAGCTCGGCGAGCCGCTCGAGATCCGCGGGCGAGCGTTCCTCGCGGGGAATGCCCCGCAACCGGTCCTCCAGCGCCGCGAGCTCGATGCCGGCCTCGATCGCTTTACGCGACAGTTCGTCGTAGTCCCCGAGAATCTCGTGCTCCGTCGCCGTCTGCGGTATGCCCGTCGCAGTTTCGCCGTTGCCGCGGACGCCGCGGAGAAACTCGTCCGCTTCCTGGAGTTTCAGGAGATCGATGACGCGTTGCGCTTCGAGCAGCCGGTTCTGCCCGATCAACAGCGCGGCCAGCTCGCGATACGTCCCGGACACGCTTTGCACGTAGGACTGCTGTCGGGACTCCGGCAGCGCGCCAAGATCCGCACGGATGCTCTCGGAGATGTTGATCGAGCGCTTGTAGAACACCGTCGCGAGCGAAGGCTGGCCCGTGTCGGCCAGGAGCCTCCCGAGGTTTGCGAGCGTGAGCTGCTGGCCGCGCCGGTCGCCGGTCTCCCGTGCGATGAGCAGGGCCTGCTGGTAGCTGGCGAGTGCCGGCCCGGTCTCGCCGCGGTACGCCTGGATCGTCCCCAGGCTGTCGAGCGCGTACCCCTCGAGCGCCCGTGCCCCGATCCGCCCTGCTATGGCGAGGGACTCTTCGACGGCGCGCGCCGCCTCCTCGTAGCGCCCGAGCTCGCCATAGGCGGCGCCGAGGTTGTTCAGGGTTCTTGCGCGGGCCCGCTCGTCGCCCGCGAACCGGAGGCTGGCCGTGTAATAACCGGCTGCCACGTCGTATTCGCCGGCGGCTCCCGCCGCGTAACCGAGATTGTGAGTCGCTTCCGCGATGCGCCGTTCGTCGATCGGGTCCTGCTCCGCGAGCTCCAGCGCCCGGCGAAAATTTCCGCGGGCGCTGTCGAGCTCGCCCAGCGCTTCGTTCACCAGTCCCAGGTTGATGTACGTCGACGCTTGCCCGTTGCGATGGCCGGCAGACTCGTACGCCTCGCGCGCATGCTCGAGATCGGCGAGCGCATTCACGTAGTTGCCGACCGTGTACCAGGCAATGCCGCGGTTGGCGCGGGCATGCACGAGCGTCGGTACCTCGGCCGGGTCGAGCGGCACGGCGAGCGCCTCACCGAAGCACTCGATGGCACGTTCGTAGCTGCCACGCGAGCTGTGGATATTGCCCTGCCGGTTGAGAGCGTAGAGCTGCCGGTGCAGGTCGCCGACGGCCGCGGCTTCTGCAGGTACCCGCTGCAACTGCAAGAGTGCCTCGTCGTCGCGGTCTAGCTGGTCGAGGATCGTCGCAACCTGGTAGCGCGCTGGCGGGATCTCCGCCGTGCGTGCCTCTCGTTCGGCGGTCGCCAGCACGCGTTCGCAGGCGACCAGGGCGTCCGCGTATCGCTTCGCTTTGGTCAGGGCGGCGCAGGTTACGGCGTGATCGCTTTCCTCGAGGTGGCTCGGCTGCGGCGCCGGCGCCGGCTGGGCGACCGCGGCGGCCAGCGGCAGGCCGGCCAGCAACACCCACAGGGGGCGCGATCGGGAAGCGGTCCACACCGGTGTCGTCCCCGGCGGATCAGTCGGGCGGCGGGTCGTCGTCCTCGTCGAGCGGGCTCGTGCCCGGGGCGGGAACCGCGTCCGGCATTTCCTCGCGGCCGCAG
>DASUOE010000052.1:0-5905 GCA_036276805.1 Woeseiaceae bacterium
CCCGAGGAAACGCGCCCGTTCGAGGACGTGCGGCTCCGCATCGGCGACGTCGTGCTCGTGCAGGGCGAGCCGGACGGCATCAGCGCGCTCAAGCGCAGCGGCCAGGCGCTCGTGCTGTCCGATGCAGTGGACCTGCCGCTCACCGCCAAGGCGCTTCCGGCGAGCCTCATCATGGTCGGCGTGATCGCGATCGCCGCCTTCGGCATTCTGCCGATCATGGTCAGTGCGCTCATCGGCGTGGTGCTCGTCATCGGCACCCGCTGTATCCGCTGGCGGCAGGTGCGCGCGGCCATCGACTCGAACCTCGTGCTCATGATCGTGGCATCGCTGGCGCTCGGCGAGGCGCTGACCCAGACCGGTGCGACTCGCTGGCTTGCCGGGCTGTTCGTCTATGTCGCCGGCGACATGTCGCCCGGCATGGTCATCGCGGTGCTGATGCTGGCCGCCGCGCTGCTGACCGAGGTGGTGACGAACAATGCCGCGGCCGTCCTCCTGACGCCGCTCGCGTTCGGCATCGCCGAAGGGCTGGGGCTCGATCCCAAGCCGATCGTTCTCGCCGTCATGTTCGGGGCGAACATGAGCTACCTGACCCCACTCGGCTACCAGACGAACATCATGGTGATGAACTCCGGGGGCTACCGGTTCACCGACTTCGTTCGCCTCGGGCTGCCCCTGCAGATCTTCATCTGGGCACTGCTGTCGTGGCTGCTGGCTGCGGGGATCGGAATCTGAGGCCGGCCACCGAGTGCGAACGCAGCGCTCAGAACGTCCAGGCGAGCTCGATGCCGACGCGGGCGACCGTACCGGCATCGAGCAGCGTGCGCTCTCCATCCGCGAGCGCGGCGCGGTACTCCGCGTCGACGTCGACGCCGCCGGTCGCCGCGAGCGAGAGAGAAGGCGTCATGCGCCAGGTCAATTCGAGGTCGATGGCCCAGGCGCGGTATTCCAGCAACGATGACTGCGTCAGCGCCGCATTCTTCACGAACCATTCGTTACCGTTCGGGTAGACGGCGAGCGTAGCCGCGAAGGCGTCGGCCGGCTGCCACGTGACTGCCGCGTCGGGAATGCCCGCCGCGATCCGCCAGTCGGGATGCGGCTGCCAGTCGTAGGCCACGACCGGGTACAGCCGGTAGCGGCCGAAGCGGTGATCGGCGCACAACCCGGCGCGCCACGCGTCATTGCCGCTTGCGGGCCAGCGCCATACGGCCGCCAGGTTGAGCTGCCAGGCATCCGCTTCCCATTCGTCGGGGTCCTTCGTGACGTTGGACGAGCCGGACAATGCCGGCGCGGCGGCGAGTCGCAGGTTGCTGGCCGGCGTGCGCAGGCGCTGGAAGAAAAAGTAGAAGCTGTGCAGGTAGCCGTTCGTCTGCAGGCCGACTTCTTTCTCGTCGATGAGCGTACCGCGGTACGCGCCGCCCCCGAGCCACGCGCTTCCCATGCCCGCGGCGACGTCGAGGACCCAGTTGTCGCGGACGAGATCGGCGCCGGCAGGCGGGACGGAGGCGTCCTCGAAAACCGTGTAGCCCGCGCGCACTACGTTGCCGTCTCCCGGTTCCGTGCAGACATCAAAGGAGGTGACGGCGAACGCGGGCGAGAACGGAAGCAGCAGGAGTATGGACGAGAGACGCATACGCGTAAGTTTAGCGATGTGCGAGACGTCCCGGTCGGCATCCATGTCCGGGCTACTCGCGGTTGCGGCGGAAACGACCGACCCGGAATCGAAGCCGTCCGCTGCACGGCCGGCATCGTGGGACGGGTGTACGGCTCGCACGGCTTGCGCAGTGGAGAGCTGCAGGCGACACTGGCTGCCCCTGCAAATGCGAATTGGTCCTATTCAAGGCACATGCGAAAGTTCTTCCTGACCGTCCTGTTTTCGACCGCGGTATCTGCGGCCGACGCACCACCGGTTGCGGTCGCCGACGCCGAAGAACAACCGATCGTCCGGGCTGTGCGAGTCAGCGGCACCGTGACGTCGCCGCAGGCGGCGCTCCTGTCGCCGTCCGTCGGCGGACTCGTGGCCGCCGTCAATATCGATGCCGGCGACCGGGTATCCAGGGGCGACGTGCTCGTCGTGCTCGACGCCGAACTCGAAACCCTGGAACTCGCGCGCCGGGCAGCGGAACTCGAGCAGGCGCGCACCGCACTTGCTGACGCACGGCGGCGGCTCGACGAGGCGGAACGAGTAGCGAGCGCGAGCGCAATCGCCGAAACAGAGATAAAATCGCGCCGGGCGGCCGCAGAGACCAGCGCTGCGGCGCTGGCAGCCGCCGAGGCCGCCGTCCAGCAGCAGCGCGCCATCGTCGCGCGCCACGAAGTGGCGGCGCCGTTTGCCGGGGTCGTCAGCCAGCGGCTCGCGGAGATGGGCGAGTGGGTAAACCCTGGCGACGGCCTCGTCGAACTGGTCGCCGTCGAGGGCCTGCGGTTCGATTTCCGGGTGCCGCAGGAATTCTTCGACGACATCGACTTCGACACCGCGGTCGAACTGTCATCGGACGCGGTGCCGGCGTTTGCCGCGGCGGGCCGCATTCAGGCGATCGTGCCCGTGAAAGACCCCGGCGCGCGAACATTCCTCGTCCGCGTCGCCACGGACGACTCCCTCACGCCCGAGGTGACACCCGGTATGTCTGCCCAAGGCATTCTACGCCTCGATGCGGGTCGCACCGGGCTCGTCGTGTCCCGCGACGCGCTGCTGCGCTATCCGGACGGCCGCCAGGTGGTGTGGGTCGTCGACGGCAGCGCCGAGCTGCCGGCCGTACGCGAGCGGCAGGTCGAGACCGGACTAAGGTTCGACGGGCAGGTTGAAATCCTCTCCGGCCTTGACGCTGGCGCGACGGTGGTGATTCGCGGCAACGAGGCGCTGCAGGAAGGGCAGGCCGTCAGTATCCGCCCGGATTAGCAGGGCGTGTTCGACAAAATCGTACGGAACGGCATCCTGACGGCGGTCGCGGCGCTCATCATCGGCGTGATCGGGCTCTTGGCCGCCTTCCGCGTGCCCGTGCAGATGATTCCGGATCTCGAGGTGCGCACGATTTCCGTGCAGACGTCCTGGCCGGGCGCAACCCCGCAGGATATCGAGAAGGAGATCCTGATCGAGCAGGAAGAGTACCTGCGGAATATCCCGAATCTGCAACGGCTGGAAGCCGCGGCTTCCAGCGGTCGGGCAACGATTGAGCTCGACTTCCCGTTCGGCGTTGACATAACGGAGACCCTGATCCGGGTCAACAATGCGCTGAACCAGGTGCCGTCCTACCCGGAGAATGTCGATGAACCGCGTGTGTTCGCGAGTTCGTTCTCCGCCAACTCCTTCATGTACTTCGCCGTCTCGCCATTGCCCGGCAATCCGCGCGGCCTGGACATGGACATGATGCGGGACTTCGTCGACGACCACGTACGCACTCGCATGTCGGGCGTGCCCGGCGTGTCGGAGGTGAACGTCTCGGGCGGTGCCGAGCGCCAGATTCGGGTGCTTGTAGATGCCGTTGCGCTGTCCGATCGCGGCCTGACCATCGGCGATTTGTACGACGCCATACGCGCGCGTAACCAGGACGTGTCGGGGGGCGAAATCGAGAGCGGTAAGCGGCGTTACCTGCTGCGCACCGTGGGCCGCTTTGGCGACATCGACGCGCTCCGCGAGCTGGTGGTCACCCGCCGCGGTGACGCCGTGATCCGGCTCGAGGACGTCGCCGCCGTCGAGTACGATCACTTCGAGATCCGCGACCGCTCGTATTTCAACGGCGACCCGATGATGCAGCTTGCGGTAAACCGCGAGGCTGGCTCGAACGTGATCGACATCAAGCACGCGATGCTCGCCGAAGTGGCAGCAATGCAGAAGGAGCTGCTCGCGCCGGCGGGATTGCGAATGACGCTGATCGCCGAAGACGTGGCCTACGTCGAGGCGTCGGTACGCAACGTCTGGATCAATCTCGGGCTCGGCGCCGTCTTTGCGACGCTCGTGATGTACGTGTTCCTGCGTTCGGCGCGGGCGACGGCGATTGGCGTCATGGGCGTGCCGTTGTGCACGATCGCGGCCTTCATAGGGCTGCTGGCAACCGGCCGCACCGTCAACGTGATCTCGCTCGCGGGTATCGCGTTTGCCATAGGTATGACGCTCGATAACAGCATCGTCGTCATCGAAAGCATCGAACTCGCCCGCCGCAAGGGCCTCGATCGCGTTCGCGCGGCGGTGGAGGGCGTATCCAGCGTGTGGTCCGCGGTTCTCGCTTCGACCCTGACCACGATCCTCGTATTCATCCCGGTGCTGTTCATTCGCGAGGAGGCGGGCCAGCTTTACTCCGACATCGCGATCGCGATTTCGGCCTCCATCCTGTGCTCGATGCTGGTCGCGATCACGCTCATCCCGACGGCGAGCGCCCGGCTCGGGTTCGGCGGCGGCAGTCTCCAGCCGTCGGCGCTTGCGGAGAACCTGCGCAGCCGTATCGTCACCGGGGTCGACAGGCTCACCGCGTCCCCGAAACGGCGCGCCGTGACCGTGCTGACGACGCTGGTCGCGAGTGCGGCCGTCATACTGTTTCTCACGCCGCCCGCCGAGTATCTTCCCGAGGGAGAGGAGCCGAAGGTCTTCGCAGCGATGAATGCGCCGCCGGGCTACAACCTTGACACCATGACGGCCATCGGCCTCGAGGTACAGGAGTATTTCCTGCCATACGTCGGCGATGACCCTGCCCGCTTCGACGACGGCGCAGCCCCGGTGCCCGCACTCAAGTACCTGAACCTCCGCATCGATCCCGGCGGCATGCGTATCATTGCAGAGCCGGTCGTTGACGGGCACATCGACGCGCTGATGGACGTCATCACCGCGAAGTACGAGACCTACCCCGGCATGCGGGCTTTCGCCTCTCGCGGGTCGATCATTTCGAGCAACGACGGCGGCACGCGCAGCATCAACCTAGACATCTCCGGCCCTGACCTTGCGCCAGTTTACGACGTGGCGCTGGCCGCCTACCGGCGTGCGCAGGAGGTGTTCGAAAACCCGCGCATCCAGTCGACGCCCTCGTCGTTGTCGCTCGCGCAGCCGCTCGTCGAGGTACGGCCGGACTGGGATCGGGCGGCGGAGCTCGGCATGGATGCGGGAGATGTCGGCTTCGCTGTCGCCGCGTTGACCGACGGCGCATTCGTCGATGAATACTTCCAGGCGGACGACAAGATCGACATCTACCTGTTCGGCAAAGACGCTGGCAGCACCGATCTCGACCGGCTCGGCGAGGTCCCCGTGTATACGCCGCAGGGAACGATCCTGCCACTGTCGGCCATCGCCACGATCGAAGAGCGGGTGGACACGAGTACGGTACGGCGCGTCGACGGCCAGCGCACCGTGACGCTGAACGTCATACCTCCGGCGTCGGTGCCGCTCGAGACGGGCGTGGAGATGGTGCGCCGCGACGTGGTCGGATACCTGCGCGACAGCGGCCAGCTACCGCTCGCGTTGAACATCGACATCTCGGGTGCGAGCGACCAGCTCGATGCGACCAGGGCGGCCCTTGCTGCCAATTACCCGGTCGCACTCGTGATCGTCTACCTGCTCCTCGTGGCGATCTTCCGCCACTGGGGCTACCCGCTGCTGATCATGACGACGATCCCGCTCGGCATTGCCGGCGGCATTGTCGGCCTTGCGCTCCTGAACGGCGTCGGCGCGCTGATGCCGTTTCTCGGATTGCAGGCCGTACACCAGTCCTTCGATATGATCTCGATGCTCGGCTTCCTCATCCTGATGGGTACGGTCGTCAACAATCCAATCCTGATTGTCGACCGCGCAATTCGGTACCTGCAGGAATCGGGAGTGTCGCCGCGCGAGGCCGTGCAGGATGCCGTGAGTGTGCGCCTGCGCCCGATTGCGATGTCGACACTGACGACCGTGTGCGGACTATCCCCGCTCGTGTTCATGCCC
>DASUOE010000053.1:0-15138 GCA_036276805.1 Woeseiaceae bacterium
AGCACCTCGTCGCGTACGAGTTCGATCATCTCCTCGATGCGGTCCGGGTCTTCGGGGTAAATGAACAGCGCGTTGAACGTCCCGAAGGCGGACAGGTTGTAACCGCGGATGTACGGCTGCTCTTCGTGCTCCATGTACGGGCGCAGCCGCTCGACGATCGTGCCGGCGATTTCCTCGCGCACCATCTCGATCGTTCCGCCGGGCGGCATGCTGAAAAATGCGTTGAGCGAGTCGGCAGGCGCCTGCGGCAGCAGGTTTGCTTTCGGCATCAGCAGCACGACGACGAGCGCCGAGGCACCGAGAAGTCCGGCGATCCAGATGCGGCAAAGCGCAGGCGTCCGCGTGGCGTGCATGACCATGGCCGTCAGGCGGTCCCACCAGAGCTTCTTCCGGTCGTCGTCCTCGTCCCGCAGAATGAAGGACGCCGCGACCGGCAGCGCCGTTATCGCTACGACAAAGGACGCCGAGACCGCGACCGCAATCGTGAGCGCGAGATCCTGGAACAGCTGGCCTTCCAGGCCTTCCATGAACAATACCGGCACGAAGATCGCCACGGTCGTGACCGTGGACGCGAACAGCGCGCCGGTGATCTGGCGTGTGCCCTTGGCGACCGCCTTCTGCATCGGCATGCCTTTCGCGCGGCAGCGGACGATGTTCTCGAGCGTGACGATGGCCGCGTCCATGACGAGCCCGACGGCGAAGGCGAGCCCTGCGAGCGAGATGACGTTGAGCGACTTGTCGAACAGCCTGAGGGCGAGGAACGCGACGAGCAGCGACAGCGGCACCGTGGCCGTGACGAGAAACGTCGCGCGCCGGCTGCGCATGAGGAAATACAGGATGCCGACGGCCAGCACCAGCCCCATGCCGAGGTTGCTCTTGACGAGCGCGATGGCGCGCCTTATGTGCACGGACGCGTCGAAGCTCAAATCCATCTCGAGGCCCGCCGCGGCCAGCGGTCCCGCGTTGAGCTCGGCGATCACGGCGTTCACGCCGTCCAGAATCTCGACGGTGTTGGCGTCGTACTCGCGCTGTACCGTGATGTAG
The DNA here is from genome assembly GCA_036276805.1 of Woeseiaceae bacterium. Taxonomy (GTDB): domain Bacteria; phylum Pseudomonadota; class Gammaproteobacteria; order Steroidobacterales; family Woeseiaceae; genus UBA1847. The sequence goes on from DASUOE010000053.1 coordinate 1,045, forward strand.
TAGGCGGGGTAGCCGTTGCGCAGCGTGAAGCCGTCCTGCTTGCGCGGCACGACGGCGACGTCCGCGACCTCGGCCAGGTAGATCGGGCGCTCCTCGCTCCAGCCGACGATGAGCTCGTTCAGCTCGTCGGGCTCGAACTGCCCCACGAACCGGACGGTGTACTGGCGCCGGCCCACGTCGGCGAATCCGCCCGAGGTGTCCGAGGCGCGGGAGATCGTGGCGATGATGTCGCTGACCTGGACACCGAGGGCGGCCGCCCGGTAGGAGTCGAAGGTTATGTGCAGCTCCCGCGGCTGCTCGCCCTGGAGTTCGACGCGCGACACGCCCGGGATGCGCGCCAGGCGCGGCTCGACCTGGTCCTCGATGAGCTTCTGGTAACTCGCGAGTTCCTGGTTGGGGTTGCCGGGCAGGACCCGGATCAACAGCGACGCGGCGCCGGGTGTCTGGCCGCCGCCGCCGGCCGCGACCTGCGGCTCGAGCGCGTCGCCCGGCCGCGGCGGCGCCTGGGTCAGGTTATTGATGACGTCGAGCTTGGCCTCCTGGATGTCGGTCCCGACCGCGAAAGTCAGGTTCACAAAGCCCGTTCCGCGTCCGATGTATGAGTTGATGGCCGTGAGCCCCGGCGTGTTCTTGAGCACGTTCTCCTGCGGCTCGACGATGTTCGCCTCCATTTCCTCGGGTGCGGCGGCGCGCCAGTAATTGAAGATCGAAACGCTGGGTTCCTCGATCGTCGGCAGGAGCTGGATCGGCAGCGTGGCGACGGCCGTCAGGCCGAACAGGGCGACGAGCGCGACGGTCACGGCGACCGACGGCCAGTGGCGCGTGCTGAGGTCGGTTAGACTCATTCTTGTTCGACCCTCTCCCCGGTAATAGCTGTGACCGCGCGGCCGCCGGCGGGTTCACGGTCGCTAAGGCGGCGGTGACAGGACGCATGTCCCGCCGGCCCCGAATACCTTGATGCCCCGGGCGGGAAAAACGTTTCGGCGGGGAGGGCGCTGAACGGGCGTTCTGCCGTAGGAGCGGCCGTGAGGCCGCGAATTCGGCTCGGCCGGAACGCCACAGTTGCGGCGTCGGCTCGGCCGGACGTTCGCTACGGTCGCGTTACCGCCGCTCCAACGGCACGTTCTGCACGGCGGACCGCGAACGCGCTCAGTCGGGAATCGGCTCGTCGAGGATCAGAGCGCGGACGAACCTGACGGGCGGCGAGCCGAACGAGAGCGCCGTGTCGTGGTAACGCCTGAGCGTGAAATCGTCGCCCCAGGCACGCTCCACGGCCTCGCGCATCGCGGCGTGTTCCTGGTAGCCGACGAAGTAGGTAGAGAGCTGGGCCGACGTGAGCTGCGCCCGCCGCCACTTGCCGGCGGCCTCGCGTTCCTCCTGGAAGCCGCCCTCGATCATGAGCTTCATCGCCTGCTCCTCGGTCATACCGTCGACGTGGATGGCGGAGTCGATGATTGCGTTCGTGATCGAGCGCAGGTACCACTTCAGGTTCACGAGGCGCATCAGGGGGTCGTTGCCGAGATAGCCCTCGTCGATCATCATGCGCTCGGCGTACACGGCCCAGCCTTCGACGAACGGTCCGGACCAGAGGACGGCGCGCAGCGTCGACGGGTAGCGGTTGCTGTGCGCGAGCTGCAGGTAGTGGCCCGGGACGCCCTCGTGCAGCGTGAGGTCGTGGATCGAATAAAAGTTGTATTCGCGCAGGAAGGACTCCACCTGCTCGGGTGTCCAGTCGGAGGGCAGCGGCGCGACCGCGTAAAAGGCGCTCTGCCCCTCGTCGAGCGGCCCCGGGGGATCGAGGTAGGCAACCGACACGCCGCGCTGGAACTCGGGCATCACGATGATCTCGACGGGTTCGGCCGGCATCTCGACGATGTTGTGCTCGACGACGAAGTCGCTTGCCTGTTCGAGAGCCGCCTCGGCGGCCTCGACGATGCCGTCGGCCGGCGGGAGCCGGCGATAGGCCTGTTCGAGCGCCGCCCGGACGATGGCCTGCTTGAACGCTTCGTCCGGGTTGTCCGGGAACGTCGTGTACGGATGCTGCCGCGCATACACCTCGCGTGCGAGCGTGTACATCTCGTTGCGCACGCGCTGGTATTCCGATTCGGCCCGTGCCTGCACCTCGCGCCGGCCGAGCGGCGAGTTCAATGCGAACGCGAGTTTCCTGTCGTACAGCGCGGCGCCGATGCGAAAGTCGCCGGCGGCGTTCGGCAGGAGGTCGTTTTCCAGCCAGGCCTGCTGCTCGTCGATGGCCGCGTTCGCCGTTTCGATGGCGGCCGTGAGCCGCGCCCGGTCCTCTTCAAGCAGTTCAGCCATGGCCGGCACGATCATGAGGTCGATGATCGATTTCAGCCCGCTGTTCTGGCTTACCGCAGTCTCGGCGTGTACCCGGGGTACGCGCGCCGGCGACAGCGCGGCCCGCGACTGCGCGAAAAAGCGTGGCAGTTGTTCGAGACGAGCTGCCGCGTTACGCAGCCGCACGTCGACCGGCGCGAAGTCGCGCGCCACGAGCGCGTACACGGCATTGCCGGCTATGTTCGTGTACACGAGCGGGTTCCACGCCCATTCCTCGAGTTCGGTGAGCTGCCAGTAACCGGACTCGATCTCGTGGGTGAGCAGGCGCGCGTCGACCTGGTTGGCGCGGCTCAGGTCGTCGAACTCGATCGCGTCGAGCGCCTTGCGGTATTCGACGTACAGGTCGGCTTCGCGGTCGCGTGCTCGCGCGTCGACTTCGTCCAGCCGGTCGTCCGCCGAGTGGTCGCCGATCTGTGTTGCGGCAACCGGGGAAAAATCCGGGATGTCGGTGAGGTACTTCTCTCCCAGTATCTCGAAGGCGCGGTCGGCGTCGGATTCGCTGTTGGCCGCCGCGGGCAGCAGGCAGGCGACGGCGGCCGCGTGCGCGACGAGACGCGCGCAGGCTTTCCCTGGCAGTCGTGGCATAGACGCTCCGGTGCAGCAGCGATGCCCGAAGATAGCATGGAGCGTCACAGGCGGCAGCTGTAATATCGGGCGGAATGCGCTGCACTGTCCCCTGCCTGTTGTTGCTGCTGACCCCTCTTGCTGCCGTGGCCGACGAACGGCTGCCGGCGTACCTGTTGCAGCTTCCGCAAAGCATCACCGACGTGTTCGTCGCGGATGCGGGATCCGCCGCACTCCATCGTTACTCGAACTCACCGGACGGCATAAGGCTCGCCGGGACGAGTTACATGTCGATCGGAGAAAACGGCGTCGGCAAACGACGCGAGTGGGATCGCCGGACGCCGCTCGGCATCTATTTCGTCGTGGACCGGCTCGACACCAGCCGCATGCACGAGAAGTACGGCGTCGTCGCGTTTCCTCTCGACTACCCGAACGTGCGCGACCGGCAGGCGGCACGCTCCGGCAACGGCATCTGGGTTCACGGCGTGGACCCGCAGGGCGGCCGGCGGCCGGAGTACGACACCGACGGCTGCCTCGCGGTGCCGAACGAGGACCTGTCGCGCCTGGCCGGCGCCTTCCGGCCGGCAGCGACGCCGGTGATCATCACGGCGAACCTGCGCCGCGTTGATGCCGCGGACCGGGAGCGCATCGTCGCCGAACTGCGCGAGGCAATGGCGGCCTGGGCCCATGCGCTCGCCGCACCGGACCCGGACGCGTACCTCGCGTACTACGCGGACGATTTCCGCTATCGCGGCCTGGAACGGGACGAGTGGGAGCTGCTGCGTCGCGAGCGGTTCGCCGGTCGCGGTGCCGCCGAGGTCGCCATGGGCGACCTCATGTTGCTGGCCGAACCCGAGGAGCCGGGTGTGTACCTCGCGCGCTTCAGGCTGAGGACGGCCGCGAACGGGGCGTCGATCGAGACCGTGAAGCGGCTCTACTGGCGTCGTGACGGCGCCGGGTACCTGCGCATCGTCGCGGAGGACAACGGCTGACCTGCCGCCGGGCGGGCGCGGAGAGCGACTGGATCAGCGACGCTCCCGGCCACGGGCCCTGGCCCGGCGGATCAGCGGGTGCTTTCGCGATCGACGAGTTCGTCGATTACCTCGATGAGCTTCGGGTAGCTGCCGGCTTCTGCGGCGCCCGTGCGGTACTTCCCGTTCACGACGATCGTCGGCACGCTGGAGATGCTGTAGCGCCGCGCCAGGTCCTCGGCCACGCGCATCTTCTGCGCAACCTCGAACGAACCCCAGGCCTTGTTGAAATCCTCCGCGCTCACGCCGAAACGCTCGAACAGGCCCCGGATCGCATCCTCGGACGCGAGGCGGTTATTCTTGCTGTGATATTCCTTGAATACTTCCTGGTGGAACGCCGCGGGATCTTTCAGCGCGCCGCTCTTGCCGAGGACTTCCTCGGTGTAATAGAGCTGGGCGTGCAGCTTCAGGAGCGGGTTCCACATGGCCGGAATGCGCACGAAACGCACGTTCGCGGGCGCATCCGCCGCCCATTCGTTGATCGTCGGCTCGAGATCGAAACAGTGCGGGCAGCCGTACCAGAAGAACTCACCCACCTCGATCTTGTCGGCGCCGCCCACGGTCGGCTGCGTCGGCACGAGGCGCGCGTAGTGCGTCCCTTCCTCGTACTGGTAGTCACCGGCGTCGCCGGGCGGCGTTTCGGCGCGCGCGAGCAGGATGCGGTCGCTGCCGTCCTCGCCCGCATCCGTCGCCGATTCCTCGACCACTTCGACCGCGGCTTCCGCTTCGTCAGCGGGTTCGTCCGCGGGCACCGGTTCCTCGACCGCCTCGACGGTCTCCTCGACCACGTCAGCCGCGTCGTCCGCGTCCGTCGGCTCGTCCCGGCCACAGGCCGCGAGCACGAGGAGGGCAAGTACCGGCAGGAGTATTGGAACGAAGATCTTCGAATCAGATTGCGTCATGTTTCAGTCCCTGGATGTAGGCGGCCAGGGCTTCGATGTCTTCCTGGCTCATGCGTTCCGCGATCTCGCGCATGATGCGGGTCTTGCCGTCGCTCACGCGGGTGCCGGCGGCGTAGTCGCGAAGTTGCTTCGCGATATATGCGGCATGCTGGCCGCCCAGCGCCGGGTAGAGGGCCGCCGGGTTGCCCTTGCCCGTGGGGCCATGGCAGGCGAGGCAGGCCGCCACGCCTTCCGCCGGGTCGCCGCCGCGCCACGTGGCTTCGGCGCGGTCGATCGCATCGACGTCGGCGACGGACTGCACGGCCGCCGGCAGGCTTTCGAAGTACACCGCGAGGTCGGCCATGTCCGCCTCCGACAGCGGCATCGCCTGCGGCGTCATGAGCGGATCCTTGCGCAACCCGCCCTTGAAGGCCTTGAGCTGTGCGACGATGTACGGCGCCCCCTGGCCCGCGAGGTTCGGCCACAGCGGCGAGAGGCTGACGCCGGCGGCGCCGTGACAGGCACTGCAGGGCGTGGCCTTGGCTTTACCGGCCTCGATGTCCCCGTCGACGAGGCTCTCGGCACTGGCGCCGGAGGCCGCGAACAGGGCGACGATGCAAAGCGAAGCGAGCGAGAATTTCATAAGTGCAACCGGCTCATCCCCAGGAAAGTCCGACGTACCTGTCGGACAATGGCAAGCGCCATTGGAACCTCGGGTGCGTCAGGGTTGCGCCGAGCAACGCGGCGCGCGGTATCGTCAAGTCCGCGAAATTATACACGTAATCCCACGAGTGCACCCATGTCCGAGTACCCGGATGCCCGCTTCCTGACGAGCGCGAACGCGCCTGCCCAGTTCGTTGCCGACGACGGCCGGGAAGTTGCCGTGGCGGGCCGCTCCAACGCCGGCAAATCGAGCGCGATCAACGTGATCGTCAACCGCCGGCAGTTCGCGCGGACGAGCAAGACCCCCGGCAGGACGCAGCTCATCAATTTCTTCGAGCTGGCCCCGGGCCGGCGCCTCGTCGACCTGCCGGGCTACGGCTACGCGCGCGTGACGGACGCGATGCGGCGTCACTGGGATGTCCTGCTGACCGAGTATTTCCGGCAACGGCAGAGCCTCGCGGGCCTGTTACTCGTCGTCGACATCCGCCGGCAACTGACGGATTTCGACCGGCAGATGCTCCGGTTCGCGGAATCGGTGGAGCTGCCAGTCCACGTGCTGCTCACCAAGGCCGACAAGCTGAAGCGCGGGCAGGCGGCGAAAGCAGTGCTGGAGACGCGTCGCTCGCTCGCCGGGCGCGCGACGGTGCAGGCGTTCTCCGCGCTCGACCGCGGCGGAGAGGAAGAAGCGCGGGCCGCGCTCGCAGGTTTTCTGGGCGACGGGGCGGCGGGCGGGCACGACGACGCCTGAGGGTCGGACGGCTGGTTGTTGCCTGGCGTCGGCAAAGGCGTGCCAAAAAAAACGGCCCCGGGTGGTGCGGGTACACATCCGGGGCCAGAGAGCGCAACCGGCTTGGGGTTGCCGGGTTGCTACCTGTCTAGGGAGATAAACAGGCGAGTGACGTGCACTCGATAAGATGAGATTCTGCTCGGGAAATTTAGTTCCCGGATAGTCGCAAAACCCTGATAAACAGCGAGTTTTAGTTTAGACCGAGTCTATGTCGGGGTCGCCGTCGAGCATAGTATTTTCATACTGCTCAAATACCCCTCCGGGAGGGGTTTCCTCGAAAGCACCGCAGCAATCGCGAGTAACTGTGCATCGAATGCTTCGAGTCGACAGCAGCCATTGCGACCGCCGGACGGCGGCAGGAACGTTTGCGGCGGGATCGGTGCCGGTCATGCGAGGCCGGCCACCACAATGCGTGCCGGATTGGGAGGGCGAATTTTCTGGCGCGGGGGCGTAATGGCGCCGCCGCCTTGTACGCGATGACGTCATCGAATCGGTGAAGTTGACGTAAGCCCGCTGGATTACTTCAAATCCCCCGCCACCACTGGCCTTGCCGATTGCTCGATCTGAGCATCAGCTCGACGAAACGGATTCACTCCGTCTGTACCATTGTGATCTTCGGGGTTCGATGAATGTGTGCGAGCGAGCAGTAAAGTCGCTGGCATTACTGCATCGACGGGGCTTGGGCAAGTTCCCGCACATTGTCAGTCGCTTCGGATTTACGCTCTCCGAGGTGTACGCCGGCATGCGCGACGGGGAATACGTTTGCGGCAGATGACGCCGTGATGCTGTCCATTGACGGTCGACATGGAGGTCTATCATGGCAACGGTTTCTTACCGCAGACATCTCGCGTCTGCGCTGTTTGCAATCTCCGCCTTGTTCGCGGGAGCGGCGAATGCCGTCGCAGCGCCAGCTACGCCCACGAACTTTTCCGCTCCTAGTACGAGTTCAACAGGCAATTACATGGTCAGTTGGAGCGGCGTCGTTGGTGCGGCGTACTACGAGCTGCAGTCGCGCCCAAGTGGAGGCGCCTGGATTATCGCGCAGTCCAGCACCGCAATCGAATTCCACGAAACGGGCAAGATGCCGGGCGGCTGGGGCTATCGCGTGCGGGCCTGCGACGGCAGTGCGTCATGTAGCAACTGGACGGCCGAGAAGACGGTCGCTGTATCCGGTGCCGGCGAGGCCACCCTGGAGGCGAACACCGTTGCTGGTGCTACCGCCTATTCGTCCGGCGTCACGAAAGGCGGCAACGGCTATCTAACCGTACCCATAGCTGTGGTTCCCGGCGTCAACGGGATGCAGCCGGGCTTGAGTATCGCCTTTAACAGCGGTCGACCCCGCCAGAGTGCCGAGCAGAATCTGCCGGCCGATACCTTAGGCTACGGCTTCAGTCTAAACGGCGTGCCATCCTTGCGTCGGTGCCTAACCCGACGGATGAGGTTAACGGCGGTACTTACAACTTTGTGTCTCCTTACGACTCGTCGATCGGACACCTTATTGAGGATGTCCTTCCATACCTACTTCACGGTAATGGTCCGATAATTGTGGAACCCTTCAGAGAGCCACGGTGACATGAAGGCAGTAACGATTGCTAGTGTGGTAACTGTGATCGCTTTGGTCTTTGCGCTAGGATTTCTATTCGAGCGTCACGAATATCATACTTTTGACGATCCTATCTGCGAAAGTAGCGAGGTTCTGCTCAAAATTAGTTTTGTTGGCACATATCACGAGGAGGCGCCAAGGATACTACAATCACCTTACACAATTATGGTCAAGCCACTTTCATACAAGGGCCGAAGTGTCCGAACCTTTGCCATTCCGGAAGTATTTCTTGTAGCAATGGATGAAGGTTCGCCGGGCCCCCAAGTCCGGCTCGCTGGATACGTGCGTACCTTTGAGGCCGGCGATCAAGCCTATTTTGCAAGGGAAGTGTTTCTTGAACATCGAGATTACACAATGGTCATGAGTGCGGAAGTCGATGGCGATAACGTGGAACTATCTTGCCCGGTAAGAAGCCGGTATGACACCGGATGGTCCATACCATTTTGGGATGCGCTGATGAGCGTATGATCAACTAGCATGAGGCGCCCCACTAAAGCAGGAGCCTTGCGCACCAATCTTTACAGCGGAAGGATTAAAGGCATTCATTAAGGAGCACCGACGAAAGCATGTGCACTCATCGTTGGAAACAAGATGCTGGTCGAGCTTGGTGGTCGGGGCGTGCTTACGTTTCGTCGTCACGTCGAGACCAAGCGCCTTCTAAGACGAAATGTAGAACGGGAACTCCGAGACCTTGAAACCAAATTGCCGAGGTGATTCAACGTGGAAGAACTAAATGGGTATTGTGTTGGTTTGCTCCGCGCTAACGTCCGGAAATTTTTAATGTTTCGAACCCAATCAAATCGATGCCCTGCATGGTACTAGTGCGCCTCGTCCCAGTTCGCGCCGATGCCGCTCTCGACGACCAGCGGCACACGGAGTTCCGCCGCCGCGCTCATCAGCCGGAGCACGCCGGATTGCAGCGCCTTAACGTCTTTCTCCGCGACCTCGAACACGAGCTCATCGTGCACCTGCATGATCATGCGGGCGTCGAGGCCGGCGCCGCGGAGCCAGCAGTCGACGGCGATCATTGCGCGCTTGATGATGTCGGCCGCGGTGCCCTGCATCGGCGCGTTGATGGCGCTGCGCTCGGCGTACTGCCGGCGCGGAGCGTTGCGTGAATTGATCTCGGGCAGGTAGAGGCGGCGGCCGAACACCGTTTCCACGTAGCCCTGGCGCCGTGCCTTCTTGCGGGTGTCGTCCATGTAGGCTTTCACGCCGGGATAGCGATCGAAGTACAGGTCGATGTAGTCCTGCGCCTCGGCGCGGCCAATGCCGAGCTGGCGCGCGAGGCCGAATGCCGACATGCCGTACATGAGCCCGAAGTTGATCGCCTTCGCGGAGCGCCGCTGGTCGGCCGTCACGCCGATCAGCGGCGTGCCGAATACCTCGGCGGCCGTCGCGCGGTGCACGTCGGTTTCGCCGGCGAACGCCGCCGCCAGCCCCTCGTCCGCGGACAGGTGCGCCATGATCCGGAGCTCGATCTGCGAGTAGTCGGCGGCCAGCAGGCGATAGCGCTCCGGCGCGATGAACGCCTGGCGGATGCGGCGCCCTTCGGGCGTCCGGATCGGGATGTTCTGCAGGTTGGGTTCGGTCGAGGACAGGCGCCCCGTCGCCGCGACCGCTTGGTGGTAGCAGGTATGCACGCGGCCGGTCCGCGGCGAGATCTGTTCCGGGAGTTTGTCGGTGTACGTGCTTTTGAGTTTCGTGACGCCGCGATGCTCGATGATGAGGCGCGGCAAATCGAAGTCGCGTGCGAGTTCGGCAAGCACGTCCTCCGCGGTCGACGGCTGCCCCTTCGGCGTCTTGCGCAGGACCGGGAGCCCGTGCTTCTCGAACAAGAGCTCCTGCAGCTGCTTCGGCGAGCCTAAGTTGAACGGCTCGCCGGCGGCTTCGTGGGCCTCTGCTTCCAGCTCCGCCATGCGCGCGGCGAGCTCCGTACTCTGCTTCGCGAGCATGTCGCGGTCGATGAGCACGCCGGCCTGCTCCATGCCGAGCAACACCGGCACGAGCGGCTGCTCGATTTCCTCGTAGACCGCGCGCAGGGACGGCAGCTCGGCGATGCGCGGCCAGAGCGTCTCGTGCAGCATCAGCGTGACGTCCGCGTCCTCGGCCGCGTAGACCGCCGCCTCCTCGAGTGGCACCTTGTCGAACGTGACCTGCTTCGCGCCTTTCCCGGCGACGTCCTCGAAGCGGATCGTCTCCACGCCGAGGTAGTGGCGCGCCGTCGAATCCATGTCGTGCCGCGTCGCGACGCTGTTCAGTACGTACGATTCGAGCATGGAGTCGTAGCGCATGCCCGCGAGCCGGATGCCGTAGTGGGCGAGCACGTGCGCGTCGTACTTCAGGTGATGGCCGACCTTGGGCTTGTCCGGGTCCTCGAGCCAGCCTTTGAGCGCGCCAAGCACCGTCTCGCGCGAGAGCTGCGCCGGCGCGCCCGGGTAGTCGTGCGCCACCGGGATGTAGGCGGCCTCGCCCGGGCCGGTCGCCACCGACAGCCCGACCAGCTCGGCGGCCATGTATTCGAGGCTCGTCGTTTCCGTGTCGAGCCCGACGAGCTCGGCCGCCTCGATGCGCTCGAGCCAGCGATCGAGCGCGGCGGTATCGAGCACCGTCTCGTAGTCGCGCGCCGCGGGCACGGCCGTGCGTGCCGCCGGCGCCGCGGGCGCCTGCACGGCGTCGTCGAGCTGCCGCAGAAGCGAGCGCAGTTCGTAACGGCCGTAGAGCTCGCGCAGCCGTAGCACGTCGGGGTCGCGCGATTTCAAATCCGCCACGCCGAGCGGCAGCTCGAGGTCGAGCCGGATGGTGGCGAGCGCCTGCGACAGGCGCAGTTGGTCCAGGTGCGCGCGCAGGCTCTCGCCGATCTTGCCCGGCACCTGCCCGGCGTTCTCGACCAGGCGATCCACGGATTCCCACTCGGCGAGCCACTTGACGGCGGTCTTCGGCCCGACCTTCGGCACGCCCGGTATGTTGTCGATCTTGTCGCCGATGAGGGCGAGGTAGTCGACGATCTGCTCCGGCCACACGTCGAACTTCGCCTTCACGCCGGCACGGTCGAGGACGGTGTCCGTCATCGTGTTGACGAGCGTGATCCGGTCGTTGACGAGCTGCGCCAGGTCCTTGTCGCCGGTGGACACGAGCACGTTGCGGCCGGCCTCCGCGCACTGGCGGCAGAGCGTGCCGATGACGTCGTCGGCCTCCACGCCCTCGATGCGCACGAGTGGCAAGCCCATCGCCTCGATGCAGGCGAGGATCGGCTCCACCTGCAGGCGGAGCTCGTCGGGCATCGGCGCGCGCGTCGCCTTGTAGGCCTCGAACAGCTCGTCGCGGAACGTCTTGCCTGGCGCGTCGAAAATCACCGCGACGCAGGCGCCCGGCTGCTCGCGCACCAGCTTGTTCAGCATGTTCAGGACGCCGTGCAGCGCGCCCGTGGGCTCACCGCGGGAGCTCGTGAGCGGCGGCAGCGCGTGGAATGCGCGATAGAGGTACGACGAACCGTCGACGAGGACGAGATCAGGCGTCGCCATGTCGCCCCCTGTTGCGGGTACCCCGGCGAATCATTCCCGCGCTTCGGCTTCGTCGTCCTCGACGATTTCGTCGGTACCCGTCTCGACCTCCCGCGGGTCCACGTCGACGCGGCTCGGGTCGCCCGGGAGGTACAGAGGCCCGCTCTGCCCGCAGGCCGTGAGCAAGAGAGCGATGGTGGCGAGGAGTGCCAGCGTGGGTGTCCTGTCGGTCGGTCGCGTCATTCGTCGGTTCCGTGGTCGATTCGATTAGGCCGAGGCCGGCGCGTCGCCGCCGGCGCCCGGCGGTCAATTATACGCGTATACGCGGATGCGCCGGCCGCGCCGGCGCCGGGACCTCAGGGTTCCTTGGTGCCGAGACGGCGCGCGACTTCGCGGTAGGCGTCGCGGAACGGCAGGCCCTCATCGAGCACCAGGCGGTAGGCTTCCCCGGTCGCGTAAAGGCCCGGGTCGAGGCGGACGTTCTCGGGGCGGAACGCGAGGCCGTCGAGCACGAACGCCATGACGTCCACGCTGTCGATCGCGAGGTCGATGGCGCGGAACAGCGGGGGCTTGATCCGCTGCAGGTCGCGCTGGTAGCCCGAAGGCAGCTTCGCGGTGACCATCAGGATCTCATCGAGGCATGCCTGCGCGGTGGCGCCTGACGAGCGCAGGAGCTCGAGGACGTCGGGGTTGCGCTTCTGCGGCATGATCGACGAGCCCGTCGTCGCGGCGTCAGCGAGCGTGACGTACGCGAACTCCTGCGTGTAGAACAGGAGGAGGTCGGCCGCCATCCGCCCGATGTCGTTCAGGAGCAGGGTGATCTCGAAGACGAGGCCGCTCTCGCCCTTGCCGCGGGAGAGCTGCACGGCGGTAACCGGTTCCTGCGTCGCGGCGAAGCCGAGCTCAGCCGTGGTCCGGTCCCGGTCGAGCGGCAGGCCCGGCGTGCCGTAGCCCGCGGCGCTGCCGAGCGGGTTCCGGTCGAGCCGGCGGCGCGCCGCCGCGAGCCCGAGCTCTGCGTCGGCGAACGCGTCGTCGTAGCCGCCGCACCAGAGCAGGACGGAGGAGGGCATCGCCTGCTGCATGTGGGTGTAGCCGGGCAGCACGACCTCGCCCTGGCGCGCGGCGAGGTTCGCGACCGATCGGCGGAGCCCGCCGACGCGCTCCGCGACCGCCGCGGCGGCATCGAGCAGGTACAGTCGCAGCGCGGTCAGTACCTGGTCGTTGCGCGAGCGGCCGAGGTGCAGGCGCCGACCGGCTTCGCCGATTGCCGCCGTCAGCCGCGTTTCGAGCGCGGTGTGCGCGTCCTCGTCCGCGAGCGCGATGCTCCATTCACCGGCGGCGTGGCTCTCGGCCAGCGCTTCGAGTCCGGCGCGGATCGCTTCTGAATCGGACGGCGACAAAAGCCCCTGCTTGGCGAGCATCCCGGCGTGCGCGATCGAGCCGCGCACGTCGTAGGGCACGAGTCGCGCATCGAGACGGTGATCCTCGCCCGCGGTGTAGGCGAGGACGCGCGTATCGAGCGGCAGCCCCTTGTCCCAGAGGCGGCTCACGGCTGGTTGCCCGCCTGCTCGGCCGGCGACAGTGCCGCAATGTCGTTGACGACGAGCGTACCGGTGCCTTCGTTCGTGAACACCTCGAGGAGCAGGCTGTCCGGCAGCCGGTAGGAGATGACGTGCACGCGGCTGACCCCGTTCGCGAGCGCCGAGTCGATCGCCGCGGCCTTCGGCAGCATGCCGTCGGCCAGCTTGCCTGCGGCGCGCAGCGCGTCGAGGCGCGCGCGGTCGATGTAGCTGATGAGCGACTGCGGGTCCGCGACGTCCTCGAGGATGCCGGGTGCGCCCGTCGCGAGGATCAGCTTCTCGGCCTTGAGTTCCGCGGCGTGGGCCGCGGCGACGGTGTCCGCATTGATGTTGAGCAGCGTCCCGGACTCGTCGCAGGAAAGCGGGCTCACGACCGGCATCAGGCCGTTGTCGAGCTGCTTGCGCAGTACGTCGGCATCGACGGCGTCGATGTCGCCGACGAAACCGTAGTCGATGCTCTCGCTGCCTTCGCTGCCGTCGCTGTTCTGGCGCAGCACGGGCGGCCGGCGATGGGCGCGGATGAGGCCGGCATCGACGCCGCTGATGCCGACCGCCGGGATATGCAGATCGCGGCAGGCTGCCAGGACGCGCGTGTTGATCTGGCCGTTCAGCACCATGGTCGCGACGTCCAGGGATGCCCCGTCGGTGATGCGGCGGCCGTCGACGAACTTCGCGTCCAGGCCGAGCGCGCGCGCGAGCTGCGTCGACTGCGGGCCGCCCCCGTGAACGAGCACGACGCGGATGCCGACCTGGTGCAGGATGCCCACCTGTTCCATCAGCGCCCGGGTCTGCGCCGCATCGACGAACACTTCGCCGCCAACTTTGAGTACGAACACCTTGCCCTTGAACAGGCGTATGTAAGGCGCCGCGTGCTTGAGCGCGGACACCACGACGGCGCGGTCGTGCTGCGTGATCATGAACGGCCTCCGAGCATCCGGTGGAGCACGGCCATCTGCGCCAGCATGCGGTTGCGCGCCTCGGGAATGATGATGCTTCGCGGCCCGTCGAGGATGCGGTCCGCGACGACGACGCCGCGGCGCACGGGCAGGCAGTGCATGAAGCGGCAGTCGGTCGCGGCGTTCTCGAACCACGGCTCGTCGACGCACCAGTCGATGAGCTCGTTACGA
>DASUOE010000054.1:0-9710 GCA_036276805.1 Woeseiaceae bacterium
CGGCGGCCGCCCGTGCCGCCGAACTCGAATCCGCGAACGCCGAGCTCGTCGCACGCCAGGCCCGGTACCGCTTCAGCCTCCCCTACGGCTGGGTGGCCGGCGCGGGCCTGCTGTGCCTCCTCGGCGGCATCCTGCTCGGCCTGTGGTGGACCGACCGGCAGATTCGCCAGAGACACGGCGGTATCCGCGTGATGTAGCCGGCTCGTCAACCTGAAGGAATATCATATTCCGGCAGGTTATATGCGGATGAAAAACGGATCGTTCCGCGCGGAAGTCCCCCCACCTAAGGTTGGCCGTCCGGGCCGGGCCGATATCCCGGCATGCTTCGCTGACAGGCCAGTCCATGCGCGCTTCCACCGCTCCCCTCGAACCGCTGCCGCTCGATACCGGGCAGTCCGACCGCCTGGAGAAGGCGCTCGCCGGGCTCTCCCCGGAGCAGCTCCACTGGGTGAGCGGCTACGCGGCAGGGCTTGCCGCGAGCCAGGCCGGACGCCTGCCGGCCCCGGCGGCCGCGCCCGTGGCGGCGACCGGCGATGCGCTCACTATCCTGTACGGCTCCCAGACCGGCAACGGCCAGGCCATCGCCGAGCGGCTCGCCGCGAAGGCGCGGGAAAAGGGCTTCGGCGTAAGCCTGCAGAGCCTCGCGGACTACAAACCGTCGCAGCTCAAGCGCGAGAAGCTCCTGGGTTTCGTCGTGTCCACGCACGGCGAAGGCGACCCGCCGGACGATGCCGAGCTTTTCCACGAGTTCCTGCTGTCGAAGAAGGCACCCCCGCTCGCCGGGGTCCGCTACTCGGTGCTGGCCCTCGGCGACAGCAGCTACCTCAATTTCTGCCAGACCGGCCGGGAGTTTGACGAGCGCCTGGCCGCCCTCGGCGCGGAGCGCTTGCACCCGCTCGTCGAGTGCGATGTCGATTACGAGGGCGCCGCTCAAACCTGGATCGGCGACGTGCTGTCGCGCCTGCCCGAAGTGATGAGCGCCAGCACCCCTGTGCCGCAACTGCGCGCCGTCTCCGCCACGCCGCGCTACGACCGCAACCGACCGTTTCGCGCGGAGGTGCTCGCCAACCAGAAAGTCACCGGCCGCGGCTCGACCAAGGACGTGCACCACATCGAGCTGTCGCTCGAGGACTCCGGGCTGCGCTATTCGCCGGGCGATGCCCTGGCCGTCATCGTCAGCAATCCGCCGGCCCTCGTACGCCAGCTGCTGGACGAACTCGGGCTGTCCGGCGACACCGAGGTCACCGTCGGCGGCGAGACGGCGAGTCTCGAAGAGGCGCTCGCGTCGAAACTCGAGATCACGGCCACGAGCATGGGCTTTCTCAAGGCCTGGGCAGGTCTCGGGGCCGCCCCTCTCGCCGCCCTGCTCGATGGCGGCGACAAGTCCGCGCTCGCGGAACTGATCGACGGCTACCAGGTCATCGACGTCGTCCGTCGCTTTCCGCTCGCCGTCGACGCACAGGCTTTGGCGGGCAGCCTGCGCCGCCTGAGTGCGAGGTCCTATTCGATCGCGTCCAGCCAACGCGCGAACCCGGACGAAGTGCACCTGACGGTCGCCGCTGTCCGCTACGAAGCGTTCGGTTCGGCACACTGGGGCGCCGCGTCGACGCACCTCGCGGACCGCCTGGCAGAAGGCGACAGCGTCGCCGTGTACGTGGAGCCGAACTCGCGTTTTCACCTGCCCGAGAACGACACCACGGACATCATCATGATCGGGCCGGGTACCGGTGTGGCGCCGTTCCGCGCTTTCGTGGAGGAGCGGGAGGCGCGCGGCGCGGCCGGGCGCAACTGGCTGTTCTTCGGCGACCGGACCTTCGCCGACGACTTCCTCTACCAGCTCGAATGGCAACGGCACCTGAAGAGCGGCGCGCTGACGCGACTCGATCTCGCGTTCTCCCGCGACCAGGCGCAGAAAGTCTACGTGCAGGACCGTATCCGTGAGCGCGGCGCGGACATCCATGCCTGGCTCGGGGGTGGCGCTGCTCTATACGTCTGCGGCGATGCCAAGAACATGGCGGGCGACGTGGAAAACGCGCTGGTCGACGTGCTGGTCGCACACGGCGGCCTGACCGACGGGGCCGCGCGGCAGCGACTGAAGGAGCTGCGTCGCGACGGCCGCTACCAGCGGGACGTCTACTGATGAGCGCCCCGCACTCCGACGTCGAACGCATCAAGGCGGCCAGCCGGCACCTGCGCGGCACGCTCGCGGACAGCCTGGCCGACCCGGTGACCGGCGCCCTCGCCGACGACGACACGCAGCTGTCGAAATTTCACGGCATCTACCAGCAGGATGACCGTGACCTGAGGAGCGAGCGAAAGCGACAGAAGCTCGAGCCGGCGTACAGCTTCATGATCCGCGCCCGGGTGCCCGGCGGCGTGTGCACGCCCTCCCAGTGGCTCAACATGGACCGTATTGCCTCCGAGCGTGCCAACGGCACGATCCGGCTGACGACGCGCCAGGCGTTCCAGCTGCACGGCGTCATCAAGACGCGGCTCAAGGCCGCGATCGCGGAAATCAATCGCGAGATGATGGACACGATCGCTGCCTGCGGCGACGTGAATCGGAACGTCATGGCGCCGACGGTCCACGAGCTGACCGCCGTGCACGCCGAAGTGCAGGAGCACGCACGGGCGTTGTCCGCGCACCTCACGCCGGCGACTCGTGCATACCACGAGATCTGGCTCGACGGCGAGAAGCTGCCGCCGCCCGCGGTCGCAGACGGCGAAGTCGAGCCGATCTACGGCAAAACCTACTTGCCGCGCAAGTTCAAATCCGGGTTCGTCGTGCCGCCGCTGAACGACACGGACATCTATGCCCAGGATCTCGGCTTCGTAGCGATCGTCGAGAACGGCCGCCTCGCCGGCTACAACGTGCTGGTAGGCGGCGGGATGGGCATGGCCCATGGCGAGCCGGAGACCTACCCGCGCCTGGCGGACGTTCTCGGCTTCTGCGCACCCGAAGACGTGCTGGCTGTGGCCGAGGCCGTGGTGACGACCCAGCGCGACCACGGCGACCGCAGCAATCGCAAGCACGCCCGGCTGAAATACACCATCGACGATCACGGGCTCGACTGGTTCCGGCACGAGGTCGTGACGCGGTCCGGGGTATCGTTGGCGCCGCCGCGTCACTTTGCGTTCACCGGTAACGGCGATGCCTACGGGTGGCAGCAGGACGACAGCGGTGCCTGGCATTACACGCTGTTCATCCAGAACGGCCGGGTTGGCGACTTCGGCAGCCTGCGCCTAAAGAGCGGGCTCGCGCGCGTCGCGGAGGTGCACACCGGCGAATTCCGGCTGACGCCGAACCAGAATCTCACGATCAGCGGTGTGCGAACCGCAGACAAGTCGCGCATCGCAGCGGTACTCGACGAATACGGCATCGAGAATACGCTGCAGGCCTCGCCGCTGCGCCTGCATTCGATGGCCTGCGTCGCCTTCCCGACCTGCGGGCTCGCGATGGCGGAAAGCGAACGCTACCTGCCGTCGCTGCTGGACCGGGTAGAGGAGCGGCTCGCTGCCGCCGGCATCGGCGGCGATGCGATCACGATCCGGATGACCGGCTGCCCGAACGGCTGCGCGCGCCCCTACATCGCCGAGATCGGACTCGTGGGCAAGGGACCGGGTACCTACAACCTGTACCTCGGCGGCGGGTTCGCGGGCGAGCGACTGGGTTGCCTGTATCGCGAGAACATCGGCGAGGCCGAAATCCTGGCGGCGCTGACGCCGCTGTTCGAAGGCTACGCCGGCGGACGCTCGCCGGGCGAGCGCTTCGGCGATTTCCTCGTCCGGACCGGGGTGGTGCGCAGGGTGACGGCCGGCCGGCTGTTCCATGCCGCGGAGCCGGGACGTGGCTGAACTGAACGAGAACTCGAGCCGCCGGGCTGCCGAGCAGGTCTGCCACAAGCGGCTCGAACGCATGCCGGCCGATGAGCGCGTTGCATGGGCGCTTGAAAAGCTGCCGGGCAATCATGTGCTGAGCTCGAGCTTCGGGGCGCAGTCGGCGGTGATGCTGCACATGCTGACGCAGCAGCGGCCGGACATCCCGGTCATCGTCATCGACACCGGCTACCTGTTTCCGGAAACCTATCGGTTCATCGACGAGTTGACGGAGCGCCTCGGCCTGAACCTCAGGGTGTACCGCGCGGAAACGTCCTCGGCCTGGCAGGAAGCGCGCTACGGGCGCCGCTGGGAGCAGGGCGTCGAGGCGCTGGCCGCCTACAATCGCGAAAACAAGGTGATGCCGATGGAGCGCGCGCTGGCGGACCTCGAAGTCGGCACCTGGTTCGCCGGTTTGAGGCGCACGCAGTCGTCCGGGCGGGCCCGGACGCCGTTCATCGACTCGTCCGGCGAACGCTGGAAGGTCCACCCCATCGCCGACTGGTCGGATCGCGACGTCTGGCGGTACTTAAGGGATTTCGACCTGCCCTATCACCCGCTCTGGGAGAAGGGCTACGTCTCGATCGGCGACGTGCACACGACCCGCTCGCTCGCCGACGTGCAGTCGCGGGACGAGCTGCGCTTCTTCGGCCTGACGCGCGAGTGCGGCCTCCACGAGATGGACTTCGGCAAGACGGCCTGAGGGCCCGGACTGGCCCGCGCCGGGCTGCCACGCGCCGGGCGTCGACGCCGGGTCAGGCGGCTTCGGTGATGTCGTCCGCGCACCCGCCTCGCAGCGGCAGGTCGGATTCCCCGAACAGCGCGTCGATGTCTTCCTGGGTGCGCGAGTGGCGCACTTTCTCGAGCTGCTCGGGCGAGATGTGCGGCGCGAAGAGCTGGATGAAATCCAGCATGTAACGGCGCAGCACCGATTCCTTGCGAAAGCCGATCCATGTCGTCGACCTCGGGAAAAGCCCTGAAGCGTCGAGCGAAACCAGATCCTTCTTGTCGTCGCAGTCCTCGGCCATGCTGGCGACGATACCGACGCCGAGGCCCATGCGCACATAGGTCTTGATGACGTCGGCATCCCGTGCCGTGAACACGACGTCCGGCTCGAGGCCCTGGTCGGCGAACGCCTTCTTGAGCGAGGAGTGCCCACCGAAACTGAAGACATAGGTCACGAGCGGGTAGCGTGCGAGGTCGTGCAGCGTCGCCTTTCCGTCGAGTTCCGTGAGCTCGTGGCCCTTCGGCACGATGATCTTGCGATCCCAGTGATAACTCGGCACCAGGAGGAGATCCGCGAACAGGTCCCGCGACCCCGTGGCGATGGCGAAATCGATCTCGTTCGCACCGACCATGTCCGCGATCTGTTCGGAAGTACCCTGGTGCAGGTTGAGCATTACCTGCGGATAGCGTTCCCGGAAGGCCTTGATCACGTCGGGCAGGACATAACGGGCCTGCGTGTGGGTGGTTGCGATGGACAGCGTCCCTTCCTCCTCGTGGTAATAGTCCGAGGCGAGACTGCGGATGTTGTCCACTTCCTGCATGATGAGTCGCGCGCGGTCGATGACCTGGCGGCCTGCCGCCGTCACGCCGCCAAGGCTTTTCCCCTTCCGCGTGAACAGCTGCAGCCCGAGTTCCTCTTCGAGCAGTTTGAGCTGCTTGCTGACCCCGGGCTGCGACGTGTACAGGCGCTCCGCCGCCGCCGTTATGTTCAGCCCGTTATCGGCAATCGCAAGCAGATACCTGAGTTGTTGTAATTTCATCGAAAGCCAAGCCCCCGGCGCCCTAGGCCTATGACCGCGGTCCCTGCCGTTCGTTGCAAAAAAACGCCGAAATAACGCATCGATCTAACCCTTTGCCGGAGCGCCGTTGCGCATGGAAACCGGCCCTTATTCACCTCCCGGGCGGCGGGTCCGGCTACATATAACACATGGCTATATGGCCAGAAACACTCCGTCTGGCTCGCGGCCCGGCCAGCTCCTATAGTTGCTCCTCGCCCGTCACTAACCTTGACCCTGCCCCGGGGAGTCCGTCAGCCCGTGGACTACTTTCCCGCTTTCCTTGACCTGCGCGACCGCCCGGTGCTGGTGGTCGGTGCCGGCGAGGTTGCGCTGCGCAAGACCCGTTCCCTCTTGGATGCGGGAGCACGCCCAATGGTTGTCGCGCCGGAGGCCGGGCGCGGGATACAGGAGCTCGCCGAAGCCGGCCGCGTCCGGTATCGCCAGCGGCCGTTCCGCGCGGCGGACGTCGCCGGACACTGGCTCGTCGTGCATGCGAGTCCGGATCCGGCCGTCGGCCGGGCGGTCGCCCGCGCGGCCGACGCGGCCCGCGTCTTCTGCAATTCGGTGGACGATCCCGCCGCCTGCAGTTACATCGTGCCCGCGGTGGTGGACCGCAGTCCGCTCATCGTCGCCGTATCGTCCGCCGGGACCGCACCCGTACTTGCCCGGCGTGTTCGCGCGGCGATCGAATCCCTGCTGCCCATGCATACCGGCGCACTGGCTGCCCTTGCCGGCCGCTGGCGGACGCGGGTGGCGGAAGCACTGGCCGGCACGGGCGCCCGGCGGCGCTTCTGGGAGCGCGTGTTCGACGGCCGGCTCGACGCCGCCTGGTCGGGGGGCGGCGCAGGCGGTGCCGAGAATCTCATCGCCGCTGAACTGGCGGCGCAGGCAGCCGCGCCGGCACCCGCGGGCATGGCATGGCTGGTCGGAGCGGGGCCGGGCGATCCCGGGCTCCTGACGCTGAAAGGCTTGCAGGCGCTGCAGTGCGCGGACGTGATCCTGCACGACCGCCTGGTGTCCGACGACGTGCTCGCCCTTGCACGGCGCGACGCGCTCTGCATCCCGGTCGGGAAGACACCCGGCTGCCGGGACAACAGCCAGGCGTCGATCAACGAACGCCTGGTGGCACTCGTTGCGGCCGGCAAAAGGGTCGTGCGCCTGAAGGGCGGCGATCCGTTCGTGTTCGGCCGCGGCGGCGAGGAGGCCCAGGCGCTCGAGGCGGCCGGATTGCCGTACGTCGTCGTGCCGGGAATCACGGCGGCGCTCGGCTGCGCCGCCGCCGCGGGCATTCCACTGACGCACCGGGACGTTGCGCAGTCGCTGACGCTCGTGACCGGGCACGGTCGCGATGCCGTCGATGCCATCGACTGGGCGACGCTCGCTCGCGGCCGGCAGACGCTCGCGGTCTACATGGGCGTGAGCCGGTATCCCGACATCATGGAAGAGCTCACGCGCCACGGCCGGCCGGCGGATACGCCCATCGCGATCGTCGAGCGCGGAACCCAGCCGGACCAGCGCGTCGTCCGCGGCACCCTGGGGCAGCTGCCCCTGCTCGCCGCGGCGCACCGCATCGTGGCACCGGCAATGCTGATCGTCGGCGAAGTGGCGCGTTACGGGGCGGCTGCCGCCAACCCGCCGGCGGCGAGTGGCCGCCGGACGGCCGGGCCTGAATCTGTTATAACCGCGGCACTGAACTAAAGCCGCGAATCCGCCGAGAAGGACACAGAACGATGATCTACAACAACATTCTCGAAACCATCGGCGACACGCCGGTCGTCCGACTGAACCGAATGGCGCCGAAGAACGTGACCCTGTACGTGAAGGTGGAATCGTTCAACCCGATGGCCTCGGTCAAGGACCGGCTCGCGTTTGCCATCATCAACGACGCCGAACAGAAAGGGCTGCTCGCGCCGGGCCAGACGGTCGTCGAGGCCACTTCGGGCAATACCGGCATCGCGCTCGCCATGGTGTGCGCGGCAAAGGGCCATCCGTTCGTGGCGACGATGGCGGAGTCGTTCTCCGTCGAGCGGCGCAAGATCATGCGCGGGCTTGGCGCGAAGGTCATCCTGACGCCGGCTGCGGAGCGAGGCTCCGGCATGGTGCGCAGGGCCGAGGAACTCGCGAAAAAGCACGGCTGGTTTCTCGCCCGGCAGTTCGAGAACATGGCAAACCCGGATTATCACGCCAGCACCACCGGGCCTGAGATCCTGCGTGACTTCGCCGGCAAGCGGCTCGATTACTGGGTCACCGGCTGGGGAACGGGCGGTACTTTGTCCGGCGCCGGCCGCACCCTGAAGGCCGCGCGGCCCGATGTTCGAATCGTTGCGACCGAGCCCGCCGGTGCCTCGCTGCTTTCGGGCGCGGAATGGAAGCCCCACAAGATCCAGGGCTGGACGCCCGATTTCCTGCCTGCCGTACTGGACCGCGAGATCTTCGACGAGCTCAGGACGGTCACCGACGAGCGCGCCATCGCCGTGTCCCGCGAACTGGCGGCGAAGGAGGGCATCTTTACGGGAATTTCCTCCGGCGCCACCCTCGCGACGGCACTCGACGTCGCGGCCGCCGCCGCGGACGGCTCCGTGATCCTCGCGATGCTGCCGGACACCGGCGAGCGCTACCTCTCCACTCCGCTGTTCGAGGGCGTGAACGAAGGGTCGGACGACGACTGGCTCGCCGGGCTCTAAGCAGACTCTGCTAGGGAGACTCTACTAGGGCGACTCTGCAAGACGCCTGCCGCGCCGCTTTCCGCGGGTAACATAATGCTGCGACAACGGTCACAGCGCGCCCGGCCTGCTGCTGGCATCGTGGCGGCTGGATTGCGGCGACGCGGGGTCTACCGTGCCGGCGGACGTGCAAAGCCTGGCCACATCGAAGAACCTGGGCAGAGCCAAACGGCTCCTGCAGTCGCTCGTGCCGCGCGCGCAATGCTTTTGCTTCTATGGTGGCGCCCGGGGCGCCGGCCGCAGCTGCCAATGGACGTCCGACGGCGCCGACGACCACGAGATCGATGCATTCGTCGCCGGTCTCCCGGAGGACGCCTTCGGCGGTGAGGAGAGCGCGCGAGGCTGGCTCAGGCGAACGCTCAAGTCCGGCCGCACGCTGCTCGTGCTCCCGGTGCCGTTCGACGATGGCGATGCCCCCGGCCTGCTCGTCGTCGGGTTCTCCCGTAACGCCGGCAAGTCCTCCTGGTTCAATCCCGGCATGCTGCACGGCGTGCTGGAGCCGGCGGTCGACATGATTGCGGACACGTTTGGCCTGCGGCGCGAACTCGAGCTGCGCATCCAGCAGCGCGATGCTGCGGAAGCGGAACTCAGGCTGGTCTACGACATCGATGAGCAGATCCACGGCAAGTCGCGCAGCAATGCCGCCTTGGCCAAGCTCGTCGGCCAGAGCGGCCGCTATCTCAATATCTGCTACAGCGTGCTCCTGATCCCGCCGAAGCGCATCCGCATCAGCGCGACGCACTCGAGCTGGAAGAACGTCAATCGCAAGGTGCTCGACCGCTACCTCGTGGAGCAGATACTGCCGCAGATCGACGGGAAGTATCATCCGCTGGTATTCGAGATGCCGGCGGGCGACGGCCTGCCAGATGTGGAGTCGCAGGGCTACCAGACACTCGTGTGTCCTATCATGGACCAGAGCGGCAATACCCAGGGCGTGCTGGCGCAGCTCGGGCGCGTCAACCAGCGGCCGTTCACGAAGAAGCACCGGCGGTTCATGGCCAACATCGTGCGCAGGGTGGAGTACGTCATCGAGCAGTCCTTCGACTCGATGACAGGGCTCATGAACCGCAGCGGCTTCGAAGCGCAGTTGCACGAATCGTCGAAGGATCTCGCCGGCACCATGGACAGCCACCAGCTCATCTACCTCGATCTCGACAACCTGCAGCTATTGAACGACACGTTCGGCCGGGCTGCAGGCGACGCGGTGATCATGCGCTTCGCGCGCCTTCTCGACGCGGACCTCCCGCGCAGCGCCGTCGTGTCGCGCCTGACCGGCGACGACTTCTGCATCCTGCTGACGCATGCCGACGAAGACGCCGCGATGAGC
>DASUOE010000055.1:0-9899 GCA_036276805.1 Woeseiaceae bacterium
GACACTTCGATCGGTCGCTCACCAAGCCGCCGACCAATCGGCGCGCCATGAGGGGACCTGTTGCAAGCAGCATGCCAACCACCCTCGATCCCGGTTCGGGTATTCTCCGCTGCAAGGAAAGCCCGCCAGGCGCCAGCGCGACAGCGCGTCGGCCCCGTCCTCGTGGCCAGAATTTGCCGATCGATGAAAATTCTTCAATATGCCTGTTGTCTCGCCGCGTTCGGCCTGCTCGCGTGCAGCGAGCCGCCGACCGCCGCCACGGAACGCGACGCGCCGCCGCCTGCATCGGCAGCCGGGCACACGCTCGGCGCGGGCTTTCGCTTTTCGACGTATGGACCCGACTACGATCCCGGTGCCGGGTACTGGGCGAATGTCGGTGAGCAGATGGCGGCGCGGTTTCAGGGCGCCGTCCCGGAGACCATCTGGATCGTCGGCAGGCTCCACGGCGAGGGTACGTGGCTCAGTTTCCCGGGCGAGTCGGACGATCCTCTGATCCGGTTTTCCGGCGACGACGGCAACGCGGCGGCGCTCGACCTGTTCGACGAGCGCGGTTTCCGCGTCTGGCTGCAGATCGAGCCCGGCCACGCGCCCGTCGAAAAGCTGATCCACCTCATGCTCGATCGCTACGGACACCATCCTTCGGTCATCGGCGTGGGCGTCGACGTCGAATGGTATCGCTCGACCGACGTGCCGGAGGGGCGCGCCGTCACCGACGCCGAGGCGCACGCCTGGCTCGCGGCCGCGCGCTCCCACGATCCCCGGTATCGCCTGTTCCTCAAGCACTGGGAGATCGGCAAGATGCCGCCGACGGCGCGCGACGGCTTCCTGTTCGTCGACGACAGCCAGGAGATCCCGTCGCTCGACGACATGGCCGAAGAGTTCGCGGCATGGGGACGCGCCTTCGCGCCCGCGCCGGTAGCGTTCCAGTACGGCTACCGGTCCGACCGCCACTGGTGGCGACAGCTCGACGACCCGCCGGCCGATATCGGCCGGCGCATCCTAGCGGCCGCACCGAACACCGAAGGACTCTACTGGGTCGACTTCACCGTGCTCGAGGTATGTCCGCCGTGACGACGAAGGACCGCGCCAGGCCAGGAGCGATCCGGCGATGACATGGTCCGCAACCGACTACAGCGCGTTCGAGGCCGAGCGCACGCGGCCGGTTCGCGACCTCGTCGGCAACGTTCCGCGCGACCGGGCGAACCTGGTCGTGGACCTCGGCTGCGGGCCGGGGAACTCGACCGAGGTCCTTGCCGAACGCTACCCGTCGGCGTCGGTCATCGGCGTCGACAACTCGCCGGACATGCTCGACGCGGCCCGCCGGCGGCTCCCGCACGTGACCTTCGAGCTCGCCGGCATCGCCGACTGGCAGGCGCCCGGGGCCGTCGACGTCATCCTCGCCAATGCGTCACTGCAGTGGCTCGAGGATCACCGGGCGCTGTACCCGGCGCTCATCGCGAAGCTCTCGGCCGGCGGATGCCTCGCCGTGCAGACGCCGGATAACCTGGGCGAACCGTCGCATCGCCTCGCGCGCGACGTCGCCGCCGACGGGCCGTGGTCGGCGAAGATCGGCCGGGTTCGGCATCCCGACCGGCACGACGCGACCTGGTACCACGCGCTCCTCGCGCCGCGTTGTGCCGGTGTCGACATCTGGCGCACGACCTATTTCCACCGGCTGCAAGGTCACCGCGCCATCGTCGAATGGTTCAGGGCCTCGGCGCTGCGGCCGTACCTGGCACCGCTCTCGCCCGGCGAGCAGGCGGACTTCCTCGCCGCCTATGAGCAGGCGATATCCGGGGCCTACCCGCCGCTCGCCGACGGCACGGTCCTGTTGCCGTTTCCGCGCCTGTTCGTCATCGCAACGCGCTGACGCACGGCCACAATTCGCCACCTTTACGTCACCTCGGCGTACGCCGGCGGCGCTAGAATCCCCGCAGTCGGGAGCGGGTGAAGCCGCAACGGGAGGCGTGCATGGCGAAGTGGTCGGCTGTAGTCGGGGATGTGCACTGGACGCCGCCGCCGTGGCTCGTACGCCTGGGATTGAAAAAGTTCCTGCTGGGACTCGCTGCCGCCGCCTGCGTCGCGGCGCTGCTGTTCGGCGTCGTGCGTTACTACCAGTCGTTGCCGCAGCCGCCGGGCATCGTCGCGCGCGTGACCGCACCGGCCGTAACCCCCATCGTCGATCCGATGGTCGACGACACGCTCCAGCCGCAACCGCTCGTCGTCGACTTCGGCGTCGAGGCCGACCCGCGCTTCCCGGTGCAGACGGTCGACTCCGTGGCGCGCATCGATGCGGTCGGTGCAATGGTCGAGGCCGGCGTCACGCTCGACCCGCCGATGCCCGGCGACTGGCGCTGGGACACCGAGACGCGACTCGTCTTCGCACCGCGGGAAGACTGGCCCGCGGGGCAGCGCTACACCCTGCGGTTCGACGAGTCGCTGTTCGCGCCCGGACTCGCGCTGCGCGACGAGACCGTCCGGTTTACGACCCGGCCGCTCTCGGCCACTGTCGACGAGCTGCAGTACTACCAGGATCCCGTCGACCGCGAAGAACGCCGCATCGTCGCCACGATCTCGTTCACGCATCCCGTCGATGCAGCCGCGCTCGACCGCGCGCTCACGGTTGCGATGCGTGAATCCGACGACACGATCGCAAAGGCGCCGCGCACGCTAGCTCGCACCATAGAGCTCGACCGGCACGGCCGCACCGCGTACGTGCACACCGAGCAGGTGCCGATCCCGCCGCACGAGAACTACGCCACACTGACGATCGACAAGGACCTCGCGCCGGCGCACGGGCCGGCGCGGCTCGGCGCCGACCTGCAGCAGACGGTGCTGATCCCGGACGCGGAAACCTACTTCACCGTCAGCACGGTGCAGTCGCTGATTACGCCGGGCGAGGACGGCGCGCCGTTCCAGACGGTGACGCTGGAGTTCACGGACCGGGTGGCGCGCGATGCGCTCGGCGACCGGCTCGCCGCCTGGCTGCTGCCGACGCGCGTGCGCATCGACGGGCAGATCCACGACAACCGCTACTGGTCGTCGCCGCGCGAAGTGACGCCCGAGGTGCTGTCCCAGTCCGAGGAAATCGAGCTTGCCCTGAACCCCGTCGAAGGCGATGCCTCGGACTACCACACCGCGACGCTCGACGTTCCCGAGAATCGCCATGTCTACCTGCACATCGCTGCCGGACTCGAATCGGAGGGCGGCTTCAGCCTGAGCCGGCCTTACGACCAGGTGGTCTGGGTCCCCGAGTATCCGCGCGAAGCGAAAGTGGCGATGCCCGGGGCGATCCTGCCGCTCACGGGCCGGCGCGAGCTGACGCTGCTCTCGCGCGGCGTCAACACGCTGAAAGTCGAGATCGCCCGTGTCATCGACAGCGAGGTGAATCACCTCGCGAGCCAGTCGGGCGGCGATCTCGAAAGCCCGTATTTCCAGAACTACAGCTTCAACGAGGACAACGTCACGGTGCGCACGGAGCGCTTCATCGACGTGCGCCCCGGGCACCCTCGCGATGCCGTCTACGCGAACCTCGACCTCGACGAACTGGTCGGCGAGCGCGTGGGCGACGACGCCAGCGGCGGCTACTATTTCCTGCGCGTGCAGGGCTGGGACCGCGAAAACGGCTACCCCATCGGCGGATTCGACCGGCGCCTCGTGCTGATCACCGACCTCGGCCTGCTGGTCAAGGCAAACGCCGACAGCAGCCAGGAGATCTTCGTCCACTCCATCCGCTCCGGGCAGCCCGTCGCCGGCGCCACCGTCGCGCTCCTCGGCAAGAACGGCGTGCCGGTGGTAGAGCGGACCACGTCCACCGACGGGCGTGCGAGCATGCCGCCCGTGCGGGAGTTCGCGCGCGAACGGACGCCGACCGTGTTCGTCGTGCGTAACGGCCGGGATTCCGTCTTCATGCCGTTCGGCGCCGCGGACCGGAACCTCGCATTCACGCGCTTCGACGTCGGCGGCGTCTACGAGAACCCGGAGCGGGAGGAAGACCGGCTGCGCGCGCTCGTGTTCACGGACCGCGGCCTCTACCGGCCGGGCGAGTCCGTGCGCCTCGCGGCGATCGTCAGGCGCCTCGACTGGCAGCCGCCCGGCGAGCTGCCGCTCGTGTTCGAAGTCCGCGACCCGCGCGGGCAGACGATCGTCGAGAAGCGCCTGCGCCTGCCGCGCGACGGCTTCATCGACCAGGTGGTCGCAACGCAGCCCGGATCGCCGACCGGCCATTACCATGCGACGCTCGCGCTCGTTGTCGAGCACGAGGATCAGAACGACCGCCGGCTGACGATCGGCGGGGAGACGTTCCGGGTCGAGGAATTCCAGCCCGACCGCCTGCGGATTCACGCGCGGATCGCGGGCGGGAAGCCGCACGGCTGGATCCGGCCGGCCGACCTGGCAGCCGAGGTGACGCTCGAGAACCTGTTCGGCACGCCGGCCGCGGGGCGGCGTGTCACGGGCGAGCTCGAGCTGATACCGTCCGGCGTGCACGTGCCGGCGTTCCCGGGTCACCGTTTCGACAACCCCCTGTACGACGAGGCGAACGTGCTCCAGCACGTCACGCTCCCGCTGGATGCGGCGACGACGGGCGACGACGGCATTGCGCGCCTGCCGCTGCCGCTCGCCCGCTACGACAAGGGCATCTACCGGCTGGTGGTCAACATGGAGGGCTTCGAGGAAGGCGGGGGCCGCAGCGTCAGGGCCCGCGCGAGCGTGATGATGTCGCCGCTCGACTTCGTCGTCGGTTACAAGGCAGACGCCGACCTCGCCTGGATCGACCGCGCCGCGGAACTCGCGGTGCACTTCGTCGCCGTCGACAGCGACGCCGAGCCGCTCGCGATCGACGGGCTGACCCTGTCCGTGGTCGAGGAACGCTACGTCTCGACGCTGGTACGGCGGCCGAACGGCACGTACGCCTACCAGTCCATCCTGAAAGAAAACGAGCGTTCGAGCGAACCCTGGGCGATCGGCGCCGACGGCACCCGCTTCGTCCTGCCGACCGGCGAGCCCGGGCGCTACGCGGTCGTGCTGACCGGCGAGGGCGGCCTCGTCTACGCCCGGGTGCAATTCACCGTCGCCGGCGCGCGCAACCTCGCGGGTGAGCTCGAACGCGAAGCGGAACTCGACCTCGTCATGGACGGCACGAGTTTCGCGCCGGGCGAGGAGATCGAGTTCGAGGTCACGGCGCCGTACACCGGCACGGGCCTCGTCACGATCGAGCGCGACCGCGTCTATGCCCACCAGTGGTTCCGTACCGACACGTCGACGTCCGTGCAGCGCATCCGGGTACCGGAAGGACTCGAAGGCAACGCCTATCTCAACGTCGCGTTCGTGCGCGCCATCGACTCACCGGAAGTATTCGTGAGCCCGCTCAGCTACGCGGTCGCGCCGTTCTCCATCGACGCGGATGCGCGGACGGTGGACATCGCCGTCGACGCACCGGAACGTGTGCGCCCGGGTGCGGAGCTGCCGGTCACGCTGACCGCCTCGCGCAACACGCGCGTCGTCGTCTACGCGGTGGATGAAGGCATCTTGCAGGTCGCGAACTACAGAGCGCCCGACCCGCTGGCATTCTTCCTGCCGAAGATGGCGCTGCAGGTCGGCACGACACAGCTCGTCGACCTGATCCTGCCCGACTTCGATGCCTGGCAGCGCCGCGCCGCGCCGGGCGGCGGCGAGAGCTTCGACCTCGCGGGCGCGAACCTGAACCCGTTCCGGCGCAAGTCGGAGGCGCCGGTGGCGTTCTGGTCCGGCATCGTGGACGCCGGGCCGGCAGCGTCGACGGTGAGCTTCGAGGTGCCGGATTACTTCAACGGCGAGCTGCGCATCATGGCTGTGGCCGCCTCCGGGGCGGCCGTCGGCCGGGCGACGGACACGGTCACGGTGCAAGGGCCGTTCGTCATCACGCCGAACGTGCTGACGGCCGTGGCGCCGGGCGACGAGTTCGAGGTGAACGTCGGGCTCGCGAACAACGTCGAGGGCTCCGGCGCCGGTGCCGAGGTCTCGCTCAGCGCAACGCCTTCCGCCGGTCTCGAGATCGTCGGCGACGACACGGTGCGTCTCGAGGTCGACGAGGGCGGCGAATCGCGCGCCCGATTCCGCATTCGTGCGATGGACGAACCCGGTGGGGGCAGCCTCGTGTTCGAGGCGCGCGCGGGCGGGGAGTCCGCCCGGCGCGAGGCGAGCTTAAGCGTCCGTCCGCCGGTCGTGTACGCGTCGACGATGATCGCGGGGGCGTCCGACGACGATCCCTTCGAGCTCATGCTGCCGCGGGAGCTCTATCCGCATCTCGCCCGGCAGTCCGCCGCCGCATCGCGAAGCCCGCTCGTGCTCGCCGACGGCATGCTCGAGTACCTGCGCGCATTCCCGCATGCCTGCACCGAACAGATCGTGAGCAAGGTGTTCCCGCAGCTCGGTTTCCTGGCGCAGCCGGACGCCGCTGTCGACGGGAACGCGGTCCGCGCGGCGTTCCGGGAGACGCTCGAGCGACTGCGCAGCCGGCAGATGGCGGACGGCAGCTTCCGCTTCTGGGCGACGTCGTCCGAGCCGCACGAGTTTGCGAGCGTGTACATCACGCACTTCATGACCGATGCACGGGACTTAGGCCTCGCCGTACCGGGGGACATGCTCGCCGCGAGCCTCGGCTACCTGCGCGAAGTTTCGTCGCGGCAGGCGGGTTCGGTCCCCGACGCGCGGCTGCGTGCGTACGCCATCTACGTGCTGACCCGCAACGGTACGGTGACGACGAATTACCTCACGAACCTGCACGAGTGGCTGGACGCGCAGCCTGACGATGCGTGGGAGCGGGATATCGCGGCGGCGTACATGGCGGCGAGCTACGCCCTGCTGCAGCAGGCGGCGCTCGGCCGGCAGCTCATCGGCCGCTACGCCCTTGGCGCCGGCGACGAGATGACGCACGACTTCGACACGCGCCTCGGCCGCGATGCGCAGTACGTGTACCTGCTGGCGCGGCATTTCCCGGAGCGCCTGGAGGCGCTCGGCGAGGACACGGTCCAGGCGCTCGTCGCGCCTGTCATGCAGAACCGCTTCAACACCTTGTCGGCGGCATACACCATCCTCGCACTCGGCGCCTGGACGCAGGCGATCGATACCGGTTCGCCACCGCCGTCGCTGTCGATCCTGGCGAAGCCGGCGGGCGCGGGCGGCGCCGGGACGGAGCTCGCGAGTTCGACCGGCGTCGTGCGGGCCTCGGTCGACGCCGCGCACCGGGAGCTCTCGATCCGCGGCGCGGGCGGCAGGCCCCTGTACTACGCGGTTTCGCAGACGGGCTTCGACCGTGCCGCGCCGGCCGAAGCCATTTCGAACGGGCTCGAACTCCACCGCGACTACCTTGACGACGCAGGCAACGCGGTCGCCGAGGCCGGCATCGGGGACGAACTCGTCGTGCGCCTCCGCGTGCGCTCGACCGGCGCGCTGCGGACGAACGTGGCCGTGGTCGATCTCCTGCCCGGCGGCTTCGAAGTACTCACCGAGTCGGTCCGTGACGAGTACGGCGGCTGGAACGTGGAGTACCGCGACGTACGCGAGGACCGCGTCGTGCTCTACGGTTCGTTCGCCGACCGCATCACCGAGATCCGCTACCGCGTCAAGCTCACGAGCGCGGGGGACTTCGTCGCACCGGCGGCCTACGCAGGGTCCATGTACGACAGGAGCGTCGAGGCGCGGACGGCGCCCGGACGCTTCCGCGTCAGCGCGCTGCAATGAGAGGACGGCGGATTCGGGTCCGCGCGGCAGCGGCGGCGGCCGGGGCGACGGTCGCAATGCTCGCGACGCTCGCCGCGGGCCTGGTCGCGCTCTGTCTCTGCCCGAAGCCTTCGCTCTACGGCGACACGCCGTTCTCGACCGCGGTCGAAGACCGCGGGCATCGCCTGCTCCGGCTCGCGCTCGCCGGGGACGAGCGTTACCGGCTGCCGGTGCCGCTCGCCGACGTCGCACCGCACGCCGTTGCGGCGACGCTGCTCTACGAGGACCGGTACTACCGGCGGCACCCGGGGGTGAATCCCGCGGCGCTCGCTCGCGCGGCGTGGTCGACGTACGTGACCCGGGAACGGACGATGGGCGCGTCGACCATCACGATGCAGCTCGCGCGCCTGCGATTCGGCCTCGACACGCGCTCGGTCGGCGCGAAGCTCGTGCAGGTCGCCCGCGCCCTGCAGCTCGAGCGGCATTACACCAAAGACGAGATTCTCGAGGCGTACCTGAACCTCGCGCCCTACGGCGCGAACATCGAAGGCATCGGCACTGCCGCGCTCGTCTACTTCGACAAGCCCGCGGCGCGGCTGAGCCTGCCGGAGGCGCTCGCCCTCGCCGTCATCCCGCAGAACCCCGCGGACCGGTATCCCGCGACGGGGCACGGTTACGCCGCGATGGACGCGGCGCGGCAGCGGCTGCTCGCGGCCTGGTCCGAGGCGTACGGGCTCGAGCCCGCCGCACGCGCACAGTTCACGCTCCCGCTCGCCGTGCGCGCTCCCGGCGAACTGCCTTTCGAGGCCGCGCACTTCGTCACGACGCTGCTCGCCGAGCCTGACGGCGACGGCGACGGCGGCACGGTCACGTCGACGCTCGACCTCTCCCTGCAGCGCCGGCTGGAATCCCACGTCGCAAACCATGTCGGTCTCCGCCGCACGCACGGCGTCACGAACGCGAGCGCCATGCTGCTCGACCATCGCAGCATGGCGGTACTCGCTGCCGTCGGTTCGGCCGACTTCCACGACGCAGCCATCGCGGGCCAGGTCGACGGCACGAGCGCGCGGCGCTCGCCAGGTTCCACGCTGAAGCCGTTCCTCTACGGTCTCGCGATCGACCGCGGCCTGGTCCACCCGATGACGCTGCTCGAGGATGCACCGCGGCGCTACGCGAGCTATGCACCGGAGAACTTCGATCGCGGCTTCATGGGCCCCGTCTTCGCGCAGGACGCGCTGATCTACAGCCGCAACGTGCCGGCGATCGAGCTGCTCAACCGCCTCGGCCTCGACGCGTTCCACGGCCTGCTGGCCGACGGCGGGGTCGCGGACCTGCAAAGCGCGGAGCACTACGGGCTCGCCATGATCCTCGGCGGCCTCGAGATGTCGATGGAGGAACTCGTTGCCTTGTACGCCGCATTGCCGGGCGGGGGCATCGTGCGCGAGCCTGTCCGGACGGCGGACGCGGAATCCGCCGACGGCTCGCGCATCCTGAGCGCCGAGTCGGCGTTCCTGGTGCTCGACATGCTCGCCCGCAACCCCCGGCCGGACGGCCTGCCGCTTGGCACGCAACGGCAGAGGCCGGCGGTCGCGTGGAAGACCGGCACGTCGTACGGGTTTCGCGACGCCTGGACCGTTGGTGTGGTAGGGCCGTGGGTGCTCGCGGTCTGGGTTGGCAATTTCGACGGCTCGGCGAACGCGGCGTTCGTCGGCCGGCAGGCGGCGGCGCCGCTGTTCTTCGCGATTGTCGACGACCTGGCGGACGATCTGGCTGCCGGGCTCGACGATTCGTATGGGAAATTCGAGCCCGCGCCCGGCCTGAACGTCGTCAAGGTCGACGTCTGCGCCAGCACCGGCGACCTGCCGGGCCGGTATTGCCCGGGCACGACGGAATCCTGGTTCGTGCCGGGCGTCTCGCCGATCGCGGTGTCCGACGTGCATCGCGCCGTGCGCATCGACACGGCCACGGGCCTCCGGAGCTGCAGCGTCGACCCGCGGACGACACGCGAGGCCGTGTACGAATTCTGGCCTTCGGATATAGCGAGCCTGTTTCGCGCCGCGGGCATCGCCGTGCGCCGCCCGCCGCCCTGGGCGCCGGAGTGCGAACTCGGCCTGCGCGCGGCGACCGGCGCCGCGCCGCGCATCTCGTCGCTCTCGCCCCACCTGGGCTACGTCCTGCGCCCGGACCGCCTGGCCGAC
>DASUOE010000056.1:0-12737 GCA_036276805.1 Woeseiaceae bacterium
GCGTGAAGATCACCTTCACGCGGTCCTCGGGCGCCCCCGAGGATGCCGCGTTCACCCGTCGCTCGCGGATGTTGTAAACCAGGGACTCGGCGGCAAACCGGTTGGCGCCCTCGGAGATCTCGGCCTTGCCGGTGAATTCGATGACGCCGTCCGCGACGTCGTAGTGCAGGCGGCGCGCGCTCGCGTGCGTTGTCTCCTCGGATCCCGGCCGGCGCAGCTCGAAGGTCGCCGGGGTTCCCTCGATCGTGGCGACCTGCAGCTGGTAGTCGGTGAAGGTCAGCGTGGCGCTGTCGGCCTCGATATGGCCTTCCGCGACATCGAAGATAACGTTGCCGGACAGGTGCCAGGTATTGTCGTCGAAGTCCCGGCCCGCGGACTGCGCCTCGTCGGACTCGATGCTGATGCTGCCCTGGGTAAGCTTCAGGCCGCGGAAGTGCAACATCGATGCATTCCCGTCGTAATCCGTGCTTTCCGCGTCGACGACGACGGGCAGGCGCACGTCGTCGCCCTGCGCCGGCGCCGGGCCCGCGAGCAGGAGGAGGGCGGGCAACAGGGCCGCCCGGAGGACGGGAAGCGCATGCAGTGGCCTGGTATACACGTGATCGTTCCTCTGTCGATCCGGGGGGGCGAATCCCGACGGGCCAGAGGCCGGCGGGCGGTGCTTCACGGGACGAACCGCCCGCTGACATTGGAACGGATCTGGACCCGGTTTTCCTTCAGGGAGGCTAACATGCCGGTTCCGGTGAGGCTGCTGCCGCCGATTCGCAGGCGTATCCGGTCGTCGGTTTCGGCAATGTAGCGGTCAGGGTCGAATCCCAGCGAATCCGTGCGTATTTCAGTCTCCTCGCCCGAGAATCCACGGTTGCTGACGGCGCGGACGTTACCCTCGAGCAGGACCCGGTTTTCGTCCGGCGACAGCAATGCGGTGTCGGCACGGATGGACCAGGGCACGTCGCTTGCCGGCGAATACTCGATGCGGACCGCGGAAAACAGGATCCGCTCGTCATGCAGCTGTTCGGCGAACTCGGCACGGATTTCATAGAGCAGGGACCCGTCGGAGGCCGTGCCGAGGATCCGTGCGTCCTCGAGGTAGTAGCCACGGTCGGGGGGCGCCGGCGCCGGTGCCTGTACACCCTCGCTCCCCTCCTGCCGGGCGACGTACCAGCTGGCGAGCGCGGCGAGCGTGAGCGCAACAAGGGCAATCGACAGGCGCGGGCTCATTGCGGGGCTGCGCGCGCCGCCAGTACGAGTTCGCACACCTCGCGCACGGCGCCCTGCCCGCCGGGCGCGACCGTGACGTAGTCACAGGATTCGCGCACCGCGGGCACGGCGTTGGCAACGGCAATGGCGTAGCCGACCCTGGAGAGCAGCGGCAGGTCCGGCACGTCGTCGCCGACGAACGCTGCGTCGCCTGCCGTGATGCCGAGGCCCGCCAC
The DNA here is from genome assembly GCA_036276805.1 of Woeseiaceae bacterium. Classification (GTDB taxonomy): domain Bacteria; phylum Pseudomonadota; class Gammaproteobacteria; order Steroidobacterales; family Woeseiaceae; genus UBA1847. The sequence goes on from DASUOE010000056.1 coordinate 1,437, forward strand.
GAGTGCGTCGAATGCCGCTGCCTTGTCGCGGCAGGCGAGAATGACGTGACGGACGCCGAGTTCTGCCATGCGCCGCTCCGTGGCGCCGGAGCTGCGGCCGCTGATGACGGCGACCTCCACGCCGGCCTTCAGGAGCTGGCGTATACCGAAGCCGTCCTGAGTGTGGAACGCCTTGGATTCGATGCCGTCATCCGACAGCAGGAAGCGGCCGTCCGTGAACACGCCGTCGACGTCGAAGGCGACGAGCTTAAGCCCCGCGGGCGGTGGTCTGCCACTGCCGCGCATCACATGATGCCCGCGCGGAACAGGTCGTGGACGTTGAGTGCGCCGATCAGGCGCAGGTCGTCGTCCGCGACGAGCAGCGACGTGATGCGATTGTCGTCGAGTACCTTCACCGCCTCGGCGGCCAGCAGGCCGGGTCGCGTGGTCTTGCAATTCACATGCATCACGTCGCTCATCGTCGTCGCGTGGACGTCGGCGCCTTCGTCGAGCGCCCTGCGCAGGTCGCCGTCCGTGAAGATGCCGAGGATGCGCATGTTCGCATCCACGATGGCCGTCATGCCGAGGCCCTTGGCCGTCATTTCCATGAGCCCGTCGCGCAGCGGTACGTCCGGCAGCACCGCCGGCACGTCGTCGCCGGTGCGCATGACGTCGGCCACGGTGAGGAGCAGGCGTTTGCCTAGGCTGCCGCTCGGATGCGAACGGGCGAAATCCTCGGCCGTGAAGCCGCGGCTCTTCAGGAGTGCGACCGCCAGCGCATCGCCCATCGCGAGAGTCGCCGTCGTGCTGGCCGTCGGAGCGAGGTTGAGCGGGCAGGCTTCCTCGGCCACGCTGACGTCCAGGTGCGCATCGGCAAGGCGCGCCAGCGTCGATCGCGGGTTGCCCGTCAGCGACACGAGGCGCGCACCCATGCGCTTTACGAGGGGCAGGATCGTAACCACTTCCGCGGTCTCGCCCGAATAGGAGATGGCGAGCAACAGGTCGTCCCCGGTGATCATGCCGAGGTCGCCGTGGCTCGCTTCCGCGGGGTGCATGAAGAATGCCGGGGTACCCGTGCTGGCGAGGGTGGCGGCGATCTTCGAGCCGACGTGCCCCGACTTCCCCATGCCGGTCACGACGACCCGCCCGGTCGTCGCCATGCACAGCCGGCAGGCGTGGGCGAACTGCTGATCGAGCCGCGCGCTCGCCCGTTCAATCGCGCGCGCCTCGATCGCGAGCGTTTCGCGGGCGAGGTCCAGGAGTTCGTCGTTGTCGAGTGGTTCCGGCATGCGGCCTTCGATGGGCGGCGGGCGGGAGGCGTCGGGATGTGTCTCCCCGCGGGCACTGGCCCCAGTTTAAACGTTTTGCGTGAGCACGTAGACGGTATACAAGGCGTATGCCCCGAGCAGCGCCGAGCCCTCGATCCGGGACAGCACGCTCTTGCCGTCGTAGTCGTAGGTCATCGCGTACAGCACGAGCGTGAAGGCGACCATCACGAACACGTGCAGCGACAGGACGGAGGGGGCGAGCTGTGCGGGCTCGATTGCTGCGGCAATGCCGATGACGGCCAGCATATTGAAGATGTTCGAGCCGACGATATTGCCGATCGCGAGGCCGTATTCCTTCTTCCAGGCACTCACGGCCGACACGGCGAGTTCCGGGAGGCTCGTACCGAACGCGACCAGTGTGATGCCTATGACGATCTCGCTGACACCCACCGCGAGCGCGATCTCGATGGCGCCATCGACGAGCTGGTCGGCCCCGAACAGGAGCGCCGCGAGACCGACCGCGAGCCAGAACAGGGCGCGCCGTATGCTCATGTGTTTCGGGATCTCGGCGTCGTACTCCGCCTGGAGGGGATCGTTCGCCGCCGACCGCATGCCGAGCCGCGTGAGCCACACCATCACGATGACGAGACCCGCAAGCATGACGAACCCGTCCACCCGCGAGAGGCGCGTGTCGAGGAACAGCGACACGACGAGCAGCGACACCGCGAGCAGCGCGGGCATCTCGCGGCGTAATGTCGCCGATCGCAGCTCGATCGGCCGGACCAGCGCCGTCACGCCCAGCACGAGGCCGATGTTCACGATGTTCGAGCCGATCGCGTTGCCGATGGCGAGGTCGGGATTGCCGCGCAGCGCGGCCACCACCGAGACGAGCATCTCCGGCGCCGACGTCGCGAAGGCGACCACCGTAAGGCCGATGAGCAGCGGGGCGATGCCGAGGCGCCGGGCACCGCCCGAAGCGCCGTGGACCAGCCGGTCCGCGCCCCAGATGAGCAGCACCAGGCCGCCGACGACCTGGACAAGATTAAGGAGCATAGAAACGCATTTCTTCCGGACTGTCACCCGCCCGGAATCGGTGTAGCCGCCGTTGCGGGGCCCACCGGCCGGTGAGCCGTGTCGAGGGCCGTATGATACACAATCCCCGGGTCGTCACTCCCGGGGCCGCCGGTGCCGATTACGGTGGTGCAATCCGCATCTGGCGCCGCCTGCCGGTCCCGGTTGGGCCGTCCGCACAAAGCGGGTACACTGCCCGCCCGCAAACGAGAGCCCGTCATCGAGTGCCTGCCATGGAGCCCGTCGACATCCAATCCCGCATCGCCGCCGCATTCGACGGCGCCACCGTGCGCGTGGAAAGTGACGACAACACGCACTTCGGCGCACTGGTCGTGGCCGCGGAGTTCGAAGGCCTGCGTGCGATCGCCCGCCACCAGCTCGTCTACAGGAGCCTGGGCTCCCTCGTCGGGAAGGAAATCCATGCGCTGTCGATACGCGCCTACACGCCGGCGGAGTGGGCTGCCGAGGGCGCCGGCCGGTAACCTGCTCCGCCGGACGCGCCGGGACCCGGTGAGGATTGCCGGTGCTGGCGACGGTCCCTGCGAACCTGCTAGAGAATCTCGGGACGTTCGCCGGCGATCACGGTGAAGGTCATCCGCTCACCGTCGCGCAGTGCAACGACGTCCACTCGCTCACCGGGCGTCGTGCTCGCCGATATGAGCAGCGCCTGCCGGCGGTCGAGTATCGGCTCGTCGTTCATCGACAGGATCACGTCACCGCGCATGAGGCCGGCCCGTGCCGCGGGCCCGTCCTCGTGCACGTCGAGGAGCAGGATGCCGGCGCCGTCCTCGAGGCCGCGGGCGCCGCGTTCGGCGCCGGTGAGGTCGTCCGGTGTCAGTCCCATCCAGCCGCGGATGACCCGGCCATGCGTCTTGATCTGGTCGACGACGCCGCGCACGAGGTCCACCGGTATGGCGAAACCGATGCCCTCGGTCGCCGTATCCTGAGCCAGGACGGCCGTGTTGATGCCCACGAGTTCGCCACGGGCGTTCACCAGCGCGCCGCCGCTGTTGCCGGCGTTGATGGCGGCGTCCGTCTGTATGAAGTTCTCGAAGGTCACGAGATTCAGGAGCCCGCGGCCGGTCGCGCTGACGATGCCCTGCGTGACGGATTTCGTGAGCCCGTACGGATTGCCTATGGCCAGGACGATGTCGCCGATGCGCAGGTTCGCGGAGCTGCCGAACGGCACCGCCGGCAGCTCGCCGAGCGCGACCTTCAGCAGCGCCAGGTCGGTTTCGCGGTCGACGCCCACGAGTTCCGGCTCGGCGATCCTGCCGTCACTCAGCTGCACGCGGATCTCGGCCGCATCCGCGACGACGTGGTAATTAGTGACGAGGTAGCCCTCTGCATCGATGATGACGGCCGAGGCGAAGTTCGTGCTGACCCTGAACCGGGTGCGTCCCGACAGCGCTTCGCTGTCCTCCACGAGGCGCTTCGTATAGACGTTGGCTACGGCCGGCGAGCTCACGTCGACTGCATCGGCGTAGCTGAACGCCGGCCCGGGCGTCGCGACGCGGGCGACGGGCAGCAGGTCCGGCCTTACAAGGACGACGAGAAACGCCGCCGCGAGTCCGACCACGATCGACTGCAACAGGAATGCAAACGCTGCTCTCAAATCCGACTCGACAGGCGTCGTAACGCGTTCGGCCCGCGGCCCGCGCCGCTTGTCCGTTGCCCAGTCACTCCAGGCCTTCTAGCCACAAACGACAGGCGCCGTGTATACTCCTGTATCGGTCCGCACCCGGTCCCCGGTAATCCGACATCCTGACGGGATTGCGGGGCTGCTGCAAATCTACCAGTTTCGAAACCAAGCAAGAAACGCGCTGATAGAAAGCCTGCACACAGTCGGCAAATGCCGCGAGACAGACTTTCCTAACAGCCGGGCGTATGGGAGTGCCTGATGTCTGACGAGGATATGGATCAACTCGATCGTAACCGCCGTCATTTTCTCACCGTTGCAACCGTAGTGACCGGACTGGCCGGTGTCGGGGCCATCGCGTACCCGTTCCTGTCCTCGCTGAAGCCGAGCGCCCGGGCGCAGGCTCTCGGCGCGCCGGTGGAAGTTCCCATCAATGCCCTGCAGCCCGGCGAAATGGTGCGGGTGCTGTGGCGTGGCAAGCTCGTATACGTTCTACGGCGTACCCCGGACATGCTCGAGCGCCTGGCCGAGAACGAAGCGAACCTGCGGGACCCGAACTCCGAGGTCGTCGAGCAACAGCCGGAGTATGCGCAGAACGACCTGCGCTCGATCCGCCCGGAGTGGCTGGTCGTGGAGGGCGCGTGCACGCACCTGGGCTGCGCCCCGCTGCAGGATTTCGAAGTGCGGCCGAGCGAGGACTGGAATGGCGGCTTCTTCTGTCCCTGCCACGGCTCCCGGTTCGACCTGGCCGGCAGGGTCTACAAGGGTGTCCCGGCGCCGACGAACCTGCGCGTGCCACCCTATCGATTCATCCGCGATGACCTGATTATCATCGGCCAGGAAACGGGAGCGGCATGATGGCCAAGAGCGAAGCCGATGCGGGCCGGACACAAGGCGGGCTGCTGACCTGGATCGACACCCGTTTCCCGCTGACGTCGACCATCCGGTACCACGCGACCGAGTACTACGCGTCCAAGAATTTCAACATCTGGTACGTGTTCGGCGTGCTCGCCATGGTCGTGCTGGTGATCCAGCTGGTCACCGGCATCTTCCTCACGATGAACTACAAGCCCTCTGCCGAGGAGGCTTTCGCGTCGGTCGAGTACATCATGCGCGACGTGGATTGGGGCTGGCTCATCCGGTACATGCATTCGACGGGCGCCTCGTTTTTCTTCATCGTAGTCTACCTGCACATGTTCCGGGCGATGCTGTACGGCTCCTACAAGAAGCCGCGCGAGCTCATCTGGATCATCGGCATGCTCATATTCCTCGTGCTGATGGCCGAAGCGTTTGCGGGCTACCTGCTGCCCTGGGGACAGATGTCCTACTGGGGCGCGCAGGTGATCATCTCGCTGTTCGGTGCCATACCGGTGATCGGCGACGGGCTCGTGGAGTTCATCCGCGGCGACTACGCGATTTCGGACATCACGCTCAACCGGTTTTTCGCGCTGCATGTCATCGCGCTGCCGCTGGCGCTGATCGCGCTCGTGTTCGTGCACATCGTCGCCCTGCACGAGGTCGGCTCGAACAACCCGGACGGCATCGAGATCAAGGACAACAAGGGTCCCGACGGAATCCCGCTCGACGGCGTCGCCTTCCACCCGTACCACACGTCGAAGGACCTCGTCGCGATCATCATCTTCCTGATGGTGTTCTCGGCAGTCGTATTCTTCGCGCCGGAAATGGGCGGCCTGTTCCTCGAGCATGCGAATTTCGAGCCCGCAAACCTCACTGCGACGCCGGAGCACATCGCCCCGGTGTGGTACTTCACTCCGTTCTACGCGATCCTGCGCGCGGTTCCGGACAAGCTCTGGGGCTTCATCCTTTTCGGCCTGTCGGTGATCCTGCCGCTGTTCCTGCCGTGGCTCGACCGCTCCCGCGTGCGGTCGATCCGCTACCGTGGCTGGATGTACAAGACGGCGCTCGCACTGTTCGTCGTGAGCTTCGTGGGCCTCGGGTGGCTCGGGCTGAAGCCGGCGGAAGACGTGTACGTGCTGGCGGCCCGCATCCTTTCGGTCGTCTACTTCGCGTTTTTCCTGTTGATGCCGTACTACACGTCTATCGACAAGACGAAGCCCCTTCCGGACAGGGTGGTCTATCATGGCTAGGAACACGACGTTGACCCGGACCGCAGCGGCTGGCGCGATCCTTGCGATGTTGCTGGCATCGGCATCCGTCCTCGCCGTGACCGAACGGCCGACGGAGCAGGCGGACATCGACCCGACGAACGTCAATTCACTGCAGCGGGGCGCGCGCAACTTCATGAACTATTGCGCCGGCTGCCACTCCGCCAAGTATGTGCGGTACAAGACGATCGGCAAGTACCTCGGACTGTCCGAGGACCAGCTCATCGAAAACCTGATGTTCAATGCGGAGAAGACCTTCGAGACCGTCCAGGTGTCGATGCGGCCGCGCGACGGCGAACAATGGTTCGGCAAGACCCCGCCGGACCTGTCCCTCATGGCCCGGGCACGGGGCGCCGATTACGTCTATTCTTTCCTCAAGGGCTTCTATCTCGACCCGGAGAGCCCTACGGGCGTGGACAACATCGTGCTGCCGGGCACCAGCATGCCGCACGTGCTGTGGGAGCTGCAGGGCTACCAGGTTGCCGATTACTCCGAGCACGAGGAGCAGGGCGTGGTATCACGGCACTTCGAGGGTTTCGAGCCGTTCACCGAAGGCAGCATGGACGCCGAGGATTTCGACGCGTTCGTGCGCGATACCACGAACTTCCTGGCGTACATCGCCGAGCCCATTCGCGCTGACCGGCGCAAGATCGGTGTCTGGGTAATGGTATATCTCATCGTCTTCCTGATCATCGCCCGCATGCTGAAGAAGCAGATCTGGAAGGACGTGAAGTAATGGCCGTGATCGCCAACCGCCGGTCCGTGATGACGCTGTTCTCACGGCCGACCGACATTCACAGCCACCGCACGCGACTGGTTCTCGCCGAAAAGAACATCAATATTGAGATCGCCAACGTCTCGGGGCCCGACCTCCCCGAAGACCTGATGGACCTCAATCCGTACCACAGTGTGCCGACGCTCGTCGATCGTGACCTCACACTTTACGATTCCCGCGTCATCATCGAGTACCTGGACGAGCGCTTCCCGCACCCGCCGCTCATGCCGGTCGACCCCGTCACACGGGCGCAGTTCCGATTGGCGCTGTTCCGGATCGAGACGGACTGGTATTCGCTGGCGGAGGAGGCCGACCTGGCGGACGGCAAGCTCAGCGCCAAGTCCCGCAAGCTGCTGCGCGAGAGCATCCTGCAGAGTTCGGACCTCTTCGGCGCACGGCCGTACTTCCTGTCCGACGAGTTTTCGCTGGTGGACTGCAGCATTGCGCCGGTGCTGTGGCGGCTGCCGCTTTACGGCATCGAGCTCGGCCCGGAGTTCGGGTCCATCGAGGATTACATGCAGCGCGTGTTCGCCCGCCGCTCGTTCCGGCAGTCGCTGACCGAGCTCGAGCAGGAAATGCGCATGTAAGTACGGCTCGCCGGCCGCCTCCGGCCGTCTTATGTCATGTTTTTTAAACGCGCGCCAATCGGTGCTAGACTTGCCGCAGGCACCAACCAGACGCGATTTTTCCCTTGTCCAACCCCAGCCGCTCCAAACGTCCGTACCTGATCCGCGCGATGCACGAGTGGATGGCGGATAACGGCAACACGCCGCACATCGTCGTCGATGCCGTGGTGCCGGGCGTCACCGTACCGCCCGAACACGTGAAGGACGGCAAGATCATCCTGAACATCAGCGAAACCGCGGCGCACAACCTGAAACTGTCGAATACCGCGGTGAGTTTCCGGGCGCGCTTCGGCGGTGTACCGTTCGACGTGTGGGTGCCGATGGCCGCAGTGCTTGGCATCTATGCGAGGGAAACGGGGCAGGGCATGATCTTTTCGCACGAGAGCGACGCCGTGGACGAAGCGGACTCGAAGGGCAACCGCGTCGCAGCGGCGCCCGCACGGGACGACGCCGACACGACGCGGGTCCGCTCCCACCTGCGCGTCATCAAGTAGCGCCCAGGGCGTTGCCTGGCCGCCGGCAGACTCAGGGCGCGGCGTCCGGACTGACCTCGCGATAGCCGTCCGGTATCGCAAATTCCTCCGCCGGCACCGCACCGGTGTCGATCGACGTCGGTTCCGTCACTACCTTGCACAGCGTAACCGGGCCGGGGCGCCCGTTGCGGCGGGCGCGGGCTCGGGTGCGTCGTCCTTGGCCTTCTTTCCAAATGCGCCGAATAGCCCTTCGGCGAGTGCGCCGCCCACGGATCCCCCCAGGGACTCGCCCACGCTTTCCGCTGGACTGTCCGAGGGCCTCGGTCGTCCGCGCCTTCAGCATGTCGAAAGTCGTCACACGGTACTCGCGTGCCTCGTGATCGGGGCTGTACACGCGGTCTTTGTCCAGGCGCACGATCTCGGTCGTCCGACCCGCCCCGCCGCCAAAGCGCTGCATGAGGGATGACTTGAACCCGAGATCGTTGTCGATGGCGAGCGGCGTCAGCCACTGTCGCCGAGAAGCGTCGTATCGATAATGTCGCAAAGGCAGTGGATCACGAGCAGGTGCACTTCCTGGATGCGCGCGGTGCGCGTCGCCGGCACGCGGATTTCGACGTCGCCTTCGCCGTACATGCCGGCCATTCGGCCGCCGTCGCGGCCGGTCAGCGCCACGACCTTCATGCCGCGCTCGTGCGCAGCCGAAACCGCGCGGCAGACGTTCTCGGAATTCCCGGACGTGGAGATCGCCAGCAGTACGTCCTGCGGCTTTCCGAGCGCGCGCACCTGCTTGGCGAATATCTCTTCGTAGGAGTAGTCGTTGCTGATCGACGTCACCGTCGAACTGTCCGTCGTCAGCGCCATGGCGGGCAGGCCCGGCCGCTCCATCTCGAAGCGGTTCAGGAGCTCCGAGGAGAAATGTTGAGCGTCGCCGGCCGACCCGCCATTGCCACAACTCAGGATCTTGCCGTCGTCGAGCAGGGACTGGCTAAGCAGGCTGCCGGCGGCCGCGACGCTTTCGCTGATGACGTCGACGGCGCCCTGCTTGGTCGCAATGCTTTCCGCGAAATGCTCCTTGACGCGGGTGACGGAATCCATACGCGGCCTCGGTGTTGCGGCAATGCAGGGATTTTAGCCCGGATCGGCTGCGGAATGCGCGGCCCGGCGCGCCATCGCGGGCACAACCGCGGGGAGGAAAGCGAGTTGTTACGAGTCGTCGGCACGGAACGCGTCCCGGACCCAGTCCATGCGGATCCGGCCCTCGGCATCGCGGTCGACGCCGATCACGTCGAAGCGGCACGGGTGATGCCGGAACAGGGCGTTACGGGCCAGGAACATCATCGCTGCATGGACCAGCTTGCGCTGCTTGCGCCGGTCGACTGTGAGCCGCGCCGCGACGAAACTGCGCTCGCCGCGCGTGCGCACCTCGACGAAGGCCAGGCAGTCCCCGTCGAGCATCACGAGGTCGATTTCGCCGCCGGCGCTGCGGAAATTGCGTGCCACCGGCCGCATGCCGCGCCGGCACAGGTAGCGAAACGCGCGTTCTTCTGCCTGTCGTCCTAGCGCGAGTCTGCCCATTGCGCGTCGTCCGTGACGCCGGCAGGCAAGGCCTTGGAGTAATCGTCCTCCGCCGTGCTGCCCGGGATGAGAAAGGGGTCCGGATCCGGCAGCGGCACCGGCTCGCCGCGCTCGAAGCGCGCCCAGGCCAGGTAGCGATGCACGCGACCCGCGTCGTCGAGGTACAGCCGACCGGTTGCGCCGTCTATTTCCCGGAAGGTGTCGCCCTGTGCGGCGAACAGCGCCCCGATCAGGTGATACGCGTCATAGCCCATCGCGTGCAGGCGCGCCAGGCGGCGATGCTCCGGCCAGTGCTCCTCGAACAGTGGCGGCAGGCTGCTGATCCAGGGCTGCGGGTCGACCACCCAGGGCGCGTCCGCGAACATCACGCCGTTCAGGTCGCTGTCCGATCGGCCGTCCATCGCGTAGATGGACGACGTGGCGTAGACCGGCAAGTCGCCCGAGTAGTGAAACTTGAGCTGCGACTTCAGCAGCCGCCCGGCCGGCGCGTCCGCGGCGAGGAAGATGAACTCGGCGTCCTGGCGACGCCGCGGGTCGAACTGCAGCGGCCCGCCGATGTTCGCGCGCAGCCGCTGGTAACGCTTGACGCTGCCGGACAGCCCCATCAGGTCCTCGATCGTGCTCGAGAAGTCCGGGTTGCCGGTCGTGTAGCTCCGGCTGTCCAGTACCGTGCCGCCCAGCGATTCGAAGGTCGTCGCGAAACTGGTGAACAACCGCCGGCCCCAGCCGTTGTTCGGCACGAGCGCGAGTGCGCGCGTGTGCCCGTCGAGAATCGCTCGCTGTGCCGCGGCCGCCGCCTCGTCCTCCGGCGCGAGTGAGAACTGGTAAAGCCCGGGCGGCGCGAGCGTATCGTCGTCGAGATAGTTGAGCGTCAGGACCGGCACCGGCACGAGGATATCGTTCGCCAGTTCCGTTACGCTCTGGCGCAGCAGCGGCCCGACTACGAAATCCGCTCCTTCCTCAACGGCGGTGCCATACGCGGCGCTGGCGCCGCCCTCGGCCACGACGTCATAGACCCGGACGGTCTGGCGATTGTCCCGACCGCTGCCCGCGGCGGTGTCGGTATCGCTGGTTACGGCCGTGTCGAGGCCGCCGGCCGCGGCGAAGTAGGCGCCGAGGAAGCCGTTCTGCACGGCGAGCCCCGCGCTCGCCGTATTCCCGGAGAGCGGCAGCAGCAGCGCAATCTGGCGCGGGTAGTCAAGCTCGCCCGCCGCCGGAATGTCGAGGTCGTCGAGCAGCGAATTCGCCGCGTGCGCCGGATATGCCTCGCGCCAGCGCGCGACGCCGTTCGACCAGCCGAGACCCTGTCGTCCCGTGGACGCGGCGAGCGCCCCGATCGTCAGCCAGCCGCGTACGACCGGGTCCGATTCCACGTCGGCGGCGCCTCGCAGGAGCTCCGGATTGCTGTCGACGAGCCCCCGCCACAGGCGCTCCCGGTTGCGCTCGCGTTCGCGGGCGCTGCCAAGCCAGGCTTCGCGTTGCAACAGGAGGCGCACGGCCCGCACCGGGTCTCCCGACTGGAACCACGCATCGGCACGCAGACCGTCGATGCGCACGCGGTAATCCTGCGGCAGGGGCTGGCGCGCCAGGGGCTCGAGAATCGCGAGCGCGCGGTCGGTGTCCCGGGCGCGCAGCGCGAACGCGGCGTCCAGGCTGTCCCACAGCCACCGGGCCTCGCCCTCCGCCGGCCGCTCGACGCTCGCGAAGGCATTCGTCGCCCGCTGGACGTCGCCGGCCATGAGCCATTGCTCGGCGGCGAGCAGTGTCAG
>DASUOE010000057.1:0-5414 GCA_036276805.1 Woeseiaceae bacterium
CGCGCCCCAACGCCTCGTTGATGGCCGAGAGTTCGGCCTGGAGTCGCTGGTTGCCCGCAGTCGGCGGCATGGCCGGATAGCCCTCCTCGAAGGAGATCGTCGCCGACGTGTGCGGCAGACTGTCCGCGACGATCCGCTGCATCGCGGCGCGCGCGCGGTCGAGCTGCTCCGTCGAGATCGTGCGGATGCCGCCGTGCACCACGACGCTCTTCGGCACTACGTTCGTCTTGCCGAAGGTCCGGCCCCGGTTCTGCTCGGAATCGTACTCCACGTCGGTGCCGCCCTGGATCGTGCCGGCATTGAAGGTCAGGTACTGCTCGCCGCGCACCTCGTCGTAAAAGGCCGCGAGAATGCGCGCCGCCTCGAAGATCGCGCCTGCGCCGACTTCGTCGCTGAAGATGCCGGAAGAATGTGCCTGCCGGCCCGTGACGTTCAGCGTCCAGTCCGAGGAGCTGCGGCGGGCGATGGTCGCCCAGTCCGTCCCGTCGTAGCGGATGGCTGCCTCGAACCCCAGCGCGACGTCCGCCCAGCGTGCCGCCTCGACGAGGTCGCGGCGCACGAACTCGAGCGGCTCACCCGGCTTCTCTTCGTCGCCGGTGTAGGCGACGACGACGGACATCCTGTCGAGCAACCCGGCGGCCTCGAGCGCCCGCAATGCCTGCACGATGATGACGTTTCCCGACTTCATGTCGTCGACGCCGGGCCCGGTCGCAATGTCGCCGTCACGCGCGAACGCCTGGAAATCGTCGTCTGCTTCGAACACGGTGTCGAGGTGCCCGATCATGAGGAAGTTCGGCCCGCTGCGGCCGAGACGCCTGGCGAAGAGGTGGCCCGCGCGGTTGGCCTCGGCCATGTCGATCCAGCGCGTCTCGAATCCCAGTGCGTCGAGCTCGCGCGCCATCACCCGGCCCACTTTACGCACGCCGGCGTGGTTCATCGTGCCGCTGCCGATGTTCACGGTTTCCTCGAGCAGCTCGACCGCCTCGTTGACGTGGCCGTCCACCCACTCGAGGATCGCGCGCTCCGTTGCGTCGAAGGCCGCGACATCGGGCGCTGCCGCGGCCGGCGCCGACATGGCGAACGCCGCGCAGGCGGAGAGCGTGCGCGGCAGGCTTCGGTACCTCTTCATAAGCTCGTCTCGTCGAACGTGCGCGGCAGGCGGATCTGCTCTACCAGCAGCTGCACATGCCGCGGCGGCGCGGACGTCAGTGAGCTTACCGCAATCGCGACGGCGAAATTCAGGCACATTCCCACGACGCCGATACCTTCCGGAGAAATACCGAAGAGCCAGTTCTCCGCGACGTTTTCGCCCCAGGGCGAGCCCGCCCACTTCAGGAACAGGCCTTTGTAGAACTCGATGTAACCATAGGTGAACAGGAGGCCGGTCAACATGCCCGCGATCGCGCCTTCCTTGTTGATGCGCTTGAAGAAGATGCCGAGCAGGATCGCGGGGAAGAGGGATGCCGCGGCGAGGCCGAAGGCAAACGCGACCACCTGCGCCACCCAGCCGGGCGGGTCGAAGCCGAGGTAGCCCGCGACGAGGATCGCGAACGCGGCCGCCGTGCGGCCCGCAACCAGCTCGCGCTTCTCGCTGATACCCGGGGCGAACACGCCCTTGATCAGGTCATGGGAGACGGCCGCCGAGATCACGAGCAGGAGACCCGCGGCGGTGGACAGCGCGGCGGCGATGCCGCCGGCGGCGACCAGCGCTATGACCCAGTCGGGCAGCCCGGCGATCTCCGGATTTGCGAGCACCATGATGTCGTTGTCGACGGTCAGCTCGTTGCCCGCCCAGCCGTAGCGGCCAGCCTCGGCGGCGAATTCCGCACTGGCGTCGTTGTAGTACTGGATGCGCCCGTCCTCGTTCCGGTCCTCGAAACCCAGGAGGCCAGTCTGCTGCCAGGTGCGCATCCACTCCGGCCGCTCGTCGAACGCGAGGTTGCCGGCCGGGCTGCCGACCGGGCCGGTCTGCACCGTGTCGATCAGGTTGAGGCGCGCCATGGCGCCCACGGCCGGCGCCGTCGTGTACAGGATGGCGATGAACAGGAGCGCATAGCCCGCCGAAATGCGCGCGTCGCGCACCCGCGGCACCGTGAAGAAGCGCACGATGACGTGCGGGAGCCCGGCGGTACCGACCATGAGCGCGAGCGTGATGCAGAACACGTCGAGCGTGCTCTTCGTGCCCGCCGTGTACTGCGTGAATCCCAGCGACGCGACGACGTCGTCCAGCTTGTCGAGCAGCGAAAGGCCGCTGTCGCCCACCTCGGCGCCGAAGGCGAGCTGCGGGACCGGGTTGCCGGTCATCTGGAAGGCGATGAAGACGGCCGGGACGGTATACGCAAAAATCAGGACGCAGTACTGTGCAACCTGTGTGTAAGTGATGCCCTTCATGCCGCCGAGCACGGCGTACGAGAACACGACGCCCATGCCGATGCCGAGCCCGATCGTCATGTCCACCTCGAGGAAGCGGGAAAAGACGATGCCGACGCCGCGCATCTGGCCGGCCACGTACGTGAAGGAGATTACGATCAGGCAGACGACCGCGACGATGCGGGCAGTTTTCGAGTAATAGCGCTCGCCGATGAATTCGGGCACGGTGAACTTGCCGAACTTGCGCAGGTACGGCGCGAGCAAGAGTGCCAGCAGGACGTAGCCGCCCGTCCAGCCCATGAGGTAGACGGAACCGTCGTAACCCAGGAAGGCGATGAGCCCCGCCATCGAGATGAACGAGGCCGCGCTCATCCAGTCGGCGGCGGTCGCCATGCCGTTCGCGATCGGGGACACGTGCTTCCCCGCGACGTAGAAATCGCCGGTGGTCTCGGCGCGCGACCAGATCGCGATGCCGATATAGAGCGCGAAACTCAGGCCCACGACCACGTACGTCAGCGCCTGCAGGCTCATAAGTCGGTTTCGTCCACATCGTAGCGCTTGTCCAGGCGATTCATGCGCCACGCATAAAAGAAGATCAGGACGACGAAGACGTAGATGCTGCCCTGTTGCGCGAACCAGAAGCCGAGCTTGAATCCGCCGAACCGGATGGCGTTCAGCGGCTCGACCAGCAGCACGCCGAAGCCGTAGGAACAGAGGAACCAGACGGCCAGGCAGGCGGCCACCAGCCGCAGATTGGCGTGCCAGTAGGCACGGTGCGCCGATGGCGTTTGTTTCGCTCGCATGTTCCCTGGCCGGCAGAGGCCGGCGACTGGCCCGAATGGCGCCACAATGTATCAGAGCGCGGCGCGGGCTTCAGCGGCACGTCGGGCCAAGGGCACCGGCGCGGCGGGACCGGCTTTAAAAAAAGAAAGGCGGTTCCTTGCGGAACCGCCTCGTTACCAACGTAAGTACGTGGTACCTGGCCCCCCTGATCCCCCGCCAAGCCGTACCTGAAGGCGTCTTTCCGTCGCCGCGCTGCCTGCGACGCATCCTTGTGTTGCTCAAAGGCGACGCGGTGACGGCTTCGACATTCGCAGAAACACAACAGGATGTCAATCCCATGGCATCCAGCCGGACCGCGCAAATCCGGCACGAAATTTGAAGGCGATGAGCGCTTGTGGCAACAACGCAACATAAGTTGGGACACCGGTTGTTGCGCGGTATTTCCCCGGTCGTGCGCGATCGACCCCAGGTTTGCCGGAATTTTGGCCGGCGGGCGCGTGCCTGTCCCGTACCGTTACCCGTACCGTTACAATCGCCCGACCGCAACTTTACGGGTCGGTCACCATGCTTCGTATCCTCGCCACTGCCGCACTCGCCGCCACGTTGGCGCCCACGTCCGCCGGCGCCACGACCGTCGTTCGCAACATCACGGGCCACACGTCGACGGAGGACGGCGTGGTTACCTTCGCGGTGCTCGTCATCGACGAGACAGGCCGTGTGGTTGCGACCGGCGACGAGGGTCTCGGCGATCGCTATCCGGACGCACGGGTCGTGGACGGCGGCGCCCGCTACGTCCTGCCGGGCCTCGTCGATGCCCACGCCCACCTGTCCTCGCAGGGATTTCTCGCAACGAGCCTCGACCTTGCCGGCACCCCGAGCCTCGAGGCGGCGCTCGCGCGCATCGCCGAATATGCCGCAGCGAATCCGCGCAAGCGCTACATCACAGGGCGGGGCTGGAACCAGGTGTTGTGGGCCGGCAAGGAATTCCCGACCGCGGGAGACCTGGACCCGGTAGTGCCCGACCGGCCTGTGTGGCTCGCTCGTATCGACGGGCATGCGGGCTGGGCGAACACTCGCATGCTCGAACTCGCGGGCATCGACGACGACACGCCGGACCCCGTCGGCGGCAAGATCGTCCGCGATGCACAGGGCAAGGCGACGGGCGTGCTCATCGACATCGCCATGCAACTCGTCGAACGGACGATCCCGGCGCCGGACAAGGACGAGATCCGCGCCGCCTACCGGGGCGCGGTCGATTCATTGGTGGCGCTCGGCCTGACGGGCATGCACGATGCCGGAATCAACATCGCCGAGGCCGAGGTGCTGATCGCGATGGCGGACGACGAGGAACTCGACATGCGCGTCTATGCGATGCTGAGCGACGCCGGCGAGAACCTGGACGCCATGACGCAACCGCTCGTCGGTTATGCCGACGACCGCCTCGATATCCGGTCCGTCAAGCTGTATGCGGACGGGGCGCTGGGCAGCCGCGGCGCCGCGATGCTCGCACCGTATTCGGACGACCCGGAGAACCGCGGCCTGGCTTTCCTCGACCTGGCCGAGCTCGAGGGCAAGGTACGAAAGGCGAACGACAAGGGCTTCCAGGTGGGAATCCACGCCATCGGCGATCTCGGCAACCGGCTGGCGCTGGATGCGTTCGATGCCGTGCAGGGCGGAAAGCCCTCGCCTCTGCGCAACCGCGTCGAGCATGCGCAGATCGTGGCGCTCGAGGACATCCCGCGCTTCGCCGAACTCGGCGTCATTGCCTCGATGCAGCCGATACACGCCACGAGCGACATGAACATGGCGGAAGACCGCGTCGGTCCGGAACGCATCCTCGGCGGCTACGCGTGGCGGCGGCTCCTGGACAGCGGCGCGGTCATCGCGAGCGGCTCCGACTTTCCGGTGGAGCTGCCGAACCCGTTTCTCGGCCTGTACGCGGCCGTGACGCGTCAGGACCCAGACGGCGAACCGCCGGGCGGCTGGTACGCAGGCGAGGCCCTGACGCGCGCGGAAGCGCTGCACTCGTTCACGCTCGCGGCCGCCTGGGCCGCACACCAGGAAGAGCGGCTGGGCAGCCTTGAGCCCGGCAAGTGGGCCGATTTCATTATCGTCGACCGCAACTTCTTCGAGGTGCCGGCGAGCGAGATCGACGACATCCGTGTGCTGGAAACCTGGGTCGGCGGCAAGCGCGTTTACCGGGCGGCGGGGCAGGACTGATGCTGATCGAGCAGATCTGGACCGGCAATTCGCTGCGCAAT
>DASUOE010000058.1:0-6030 GCA_036276805.1 Woeseiaceae bacterium
AGAAGCTGATCCGGAAGGCGATCAAGTTCGACCCGGAGAACCCGGCCATCATCGACAGCCTGGGCTGGGTGCTCCACAAGCTCGGCGACCACGAGGAGGCGCTTGCTGAACTCGAGCGGGCTTACGCACTCTTCGACGACCCCGAAGTGGCGGCCCACATCGTCGAGGTGCTGGTGGCGCTCGACCGGGAGGACGAGGCGCTGGCGTTTCTCGAAAAGGCCGAAGCCAAGACGCCGGAGAGCAAGCTGCTCTCGGACGTGCGCGCGCGCGTGTTTCCCGAGCTCGAGGCCGAGCCGGAAGCCGCGCTCGAGCGCTAGCGCACGTTGGCGGCGGCGCCCGTCGCCGCTGGCGGCATCCGGCCGCCGGTGCGCATCCCTGCCCGCACGCCCGGTGCCCTGGGTGCCTTAGCGATTCTCGCGGCGGGGCTGGCCGGCTGTGCGGCAGAGCGCGGCGTCGCCCTGCCGGACTTAAGCGAGTGGGAGCGGCGTACTGCCGTCCTGGGCGGGCTCGACGAGTTCGAGTTCAGCGGCCGGGTCGGCGTGCGCTACGCGGATGACGGCTTCAACGCGAAGCTGCACTGGGAGCAGGACGGGCAAAGGTTCGACGCCCGGCTGAGCGGCCCGCTCGGGATGGGCACCGTGCTGATCGCGGGCAGCGGGAACCATGCCGTGATTACCGACAAGGACGGCGAGACCACGGTGCTCGCGGACCTCGAGAACGAGCTCTACCGGCGCTACGGCTGGAGCATCCCGGTGGAGAGCCTGCGCTACTGGGCGCTCGGCATTCCCGATCCCCGCGCGCCGGCCGACACCGCTTTCGGTGCGGGCGGCGAACTCACGGAACTGAGCCAGCGCGGCTGGACGGTGACGATCGGCGGCTACCGCGAAGCCGGCGGCGGGCAGAGCATGCCGGCGAAGCTCACCGCGTCCGACCCCCGGACCCGCGTGCGGCTCGTCATCGATCGCTGGATCTTTCACGAAAGCGTGGTGCCGTAGCAGGAACCGCGGCGCGGCACGCTCGTTGACACCCCCGGTAGCGGCCCGCAGAATTGCGCCCCTCACGCGTGCGCGGGTATTGTGTGCGTGGCGCTACTCCGGGGTACTTGGGGCGTAGCCAAGTGGTAAGGCAACGGGTTTTGATCCCGTCATTCGCAGGTTCGAATCCTGCCGCCCCAGCCATCCGCAATGACAGGGGGATTCGTGGATCTCGCAACGATGGCCGTCTTTTCCGGGAACGCGCACCCGGAACTCGCGCAGGATATCGCCCGCTGTCTCCACGTCCCGCTGGCGCGCGCGACCGTCGGCCGTTTTTCCGACGGCGAGATCAACGTCGAGATCCTCGAGAACATCCGCGGCCGCGAGACGTTCATCATCCAGCCGACCTGCCCGCCGACCTCCGAGAACCTGATGGAGCTCCTGGTGATGGTGGACGCGGCACGGCGCGCCTCGGCCGCCCGCATCACGGCTGTCATTCCCTATTTCGGCTATGCCCGCCAGGATCGCCGGCCGCGGGCGGCCCGCGTGCCGATCACGGCGAAGCTCGTCGCCAAGCTGATCGGGGCAGCGGGCGTCGACCGGGTGCTCACGGTGGACCTGCACGCCGACCAGATCCAGGGGTTCTTCGACATCGCGGTCGACAACGTCTATGCCTCGCCGCTCCTCCTCGGCGACGTCTGGAAGCAGAAGTACCACGACATGGTGGTCGTCTCCCCGGACGTCGGCGGCGTGGTGCGCGCCCGGGCGCTGGCGAAGCGGCTGGACGACGCAGACCTCGTCATCATCGACAAGCGCCGTGACCGGGCCAACCAGTCCGAGGTGATGAACATCATCGGCAACGTCGAGAACAAGAACTGCGTGCTGATCGACGACATGGTCGATACGGCGGGTACCCTGTGCCATGCCGCCGGGGCGCTCAAGCGGCGCGGGGCGGCTACGGTGGCCGCCTACATCACCCACGCCGTGCTTTCCGGGCCTGCGGTGCAGCGCATCGGGGAATCGGCCTTAGACGAGATGGTGGTGACCGACACGATCCCGCTGAAACCGGACGCGAAGGCCTGCCCGAAGATCCGCCAGCTCTCGGCCGCGAACCTGCTCGCGGAAACCATGCGCCGCATCTCCGACGAGGAGTCGGTGTCCTCCCTGTACGTCGATTGACCCGAAGGAGCGGCGCTCGCGCCGCGAATGGTTTGCACTCTGCGGACGCGGCGGAAACGCCATTGGTTCCCGCCGCGACGTCTTGCCCGCGGTATCCGGCCGCGCCACGGTCGCGGCGTGACCGCCGCTCCTACAAGATCCGACCGCGCCACGGTCGCGGCGCGAGCGCCGCGCCTACTGGTGCGGGCTTCGGCGATCGGTTAGACTTCGCGGCCCCGCACGCGGGCTGGTCGCGGCCCGCCGGGTTGCCGGATACGGCATATCCTTGTAAATCAACAAGCTATCGGAGTCCAGTCATGGCTGAAGAGTTCGACCTGATTGCGGAGTTCCGGGAAGACCAGGGGAAAGGTGCGAGCCGCCGCCTGCGTCGCGAAGGAAAAGTCCCGGCAATCCTCTACGGCGGCGGCCGCGCACCGCGGGCGCTCGCGTTCGATCACAACAAGCTCGTCAAGCAGACGGAGCACGAGGCCTTCTACTCGAGCGTCCTCAATATCCAGGTCGGCGACAAGAGCCAGGCCGCGATCGTCAAGGACCTGCAGCGGCACCCGGCGAAGCACCAGATCCTGCACATCGACCTGCAGCGCATCGTCGAGGACCAGGAAATCCGGATGCACGTCCCGATCCATTTCAAGGGCGAGGACGTGGCGCCCGGCGTCAAGATCGGGGGCGGTTCGGTGTCGCACCTGATGACCGACGTCGAAATCGTCTGCCTGCCGCGCTACCTGCCGGAATACCTCGAGGTCGACGTGTCCGCGCTCGAAGTCGACGACATGCTGTATCTCTCCGACATCCCGCTGCCGGAAGGCGTCGCGATCCCGGAGCTGGCGCACGGTCCGGAGCACGACCATGCTGTCGTTGCGATCCACGTCATGAAGGCCGCGCCGGTCGAGGAAGAGGCCGAGGAAGTGCGTGCCGCCGACGACGTGCCGGCGAGCGAGCAGGCGGGCGAGGAAGAGTCCGAAAGCTGAGCGTGCCGTCACGCTCGCGAAAAGGCCGCCGCGTGGCGGTCTTTTTGTTCTTGGTTAAGATGCCGTGCCTATGTCCGCATCCCTGACCCTCATCGCCGGCCTCGGCAACCCCGGGGGCCAGTACGCCCGCACGCTGCACAATGCCGGCTTCTGGTTCGTCGACGCGCTCCTCGCCAGGTTCGGCGGCTCGCTCGCGCCGGACAGGAAGTTCAACGCCGAGATCGGGCGCATTGAGATCGGCGGACAGGACGTGTGGGTCATGAAACCGCAGGGCTATATGAACCTCTCCGGCCAGCCGGTGCGCGCCGTGCTCGATTACTACCGGCTCGCGCCGGAGGCGCTGCTCGTCGCGCACGACGAGATCGACCTGCCGCCCGGCACGGTGCGCTTGAAGCTGGGCGGCGGCCACGGCGGGCACAATGGGCTCCGGGACATCATCCAGCACTGCGGCGCGGACTTCCTGCGCCTGCGGCTCGGCGTCGGGCACCCGGGCAGCAAGGACCGCGTGACGGGGCACGTGCTGAAGCGCGGCGATGCCGAGGTCGAGGCGGCCGTGGAACGGAACATCGACGAGGCCGTCGCCGTGATGCCGCTCTTGCTCGAGAAGGGCGTATCGGCGGCGATGAAAGAACTGCACACGAAGAAGTCGGACGAATAAGGCATGGCCATCACCTGCGGCATCGTCGGCCTGCCGAACGTCGGCAAGTCGACCCTGTTCAACGCGCTCACGGCGAACGAGATCGCAGCGGAGAACTACCCGTTCTGCACGATCGAGCCGAACGTCGGCGTCGTCGGCGTGCCGGACCCGCGCCTCGACGTGCTGGCCGGGATCGTAAAGCCGCAGAAAGTGATCCCGACGACCGTGGAGTTCGTCGACATCGCCGGCCTCGTCGCGGGCGCCTCGAAAGGCGAGGGCCTCGGCAACCAGTTCCTCGCGAACATCCGCGAGACGCACGCCATCGCGCACGTCGTGCGCTGCTTCGAGAACGACGACGTCACCCACGTCGCCGGGCGCGTCGACCCGCTCGACGACATCGACACGATCAACACGGAACTCGCGCTCGCGGATCTCGAGTCGGTCGAGAAGCAGCTCGCGAAAGCCGAGCGCACGGCGAAGACGGGCCAGAAGGATGCGCTGTTCCACCGCGACACGCTCGCGAAGGTGAAGGCACACCTGGACGCGGGCCGACCGGCGCGTTCGCTCGCGCTCGCCGAGAAGGAAGCCGAGCTCGTGAAGGGCCTGCATCTCATCACCGCGAAGCCGGTGATGTACGTCGCGAACGTGGACGAGAACGGCTTCAAGGACAACCCGCACCTCGACGCGGTTCGCCGGCATGCAGAGGCCGAAGGCGCGGAAATCGTCGCCATCTGCGCCGCGATCGAGGCCGAGATCGCGCAGCTCGACGAGGCGGACAAGGCGGAGTTCCTGGCCGACCTCGGGTTCGAGGAGCCGGGGCTCAACCGCGTGATCCGCACGGGCTACGCGCTCCTCGGCCTGCAGACGTTTTTCACGGCCGGGCCGAAGGAAGTACGGGCCTGGACGACGAAAGCCGGCGCGACCGCGCCGCAGGCGGCGGGCGAGATCCACACCGATTTCGAAAAAGGCTTCATCCGCGCGGAAGTGATCGGCTACGACGATTACGTGGCGGGCAAGGGCGAGCTTGGAGCGAAGGAAGCGGGGCGCTTGCGGCTCGAAGGCAAGGAGTACGTCGTCCGCGAGGGCGACGTCATGCACTTCCGGTTCAATGTGTGAGCGGTCGGGTCTGAGCAGTCGGGTGTGAGGCTGTCGGGTCCGGGGCGGTCTGCGGCTACTTTCGCACGCGCGGCGGCGGCAGCGTCCAGTCGTACGTCATCGCGAGACCGCGGAACGCGAAACCGATTAGCGTCGCAATGACGAGGGCCGGGTTCCTGCCGAGCCCCGCCGAGTCGGCCAGCACGAACACGACGCTGGTCGCGAACGCCGCGGTGGCGTAGATCTCGCGGGTGAGCACGAGCGGGATCTCGGCACACATGATGTCGCGGATGATGCCGCCGGTGACGGCGGTGGCGACCCCGAGCATGACCGCGACGAGCGGGCCGGCGCCGTACTGCAAGCTCACTTCGGTGCCGATGGCCGCGAACAGCGCCATGCCGAGCGCGTCCGTCCAGAGGAGCAGTTGCTGTCGCCTGCCCGGCCGATAGACGCCGAGGAAGACGGCGACAGCGACCAGCACGGCTACCAGGACATAGCTGTTGTTCGCCACCCAGAACACCGGGTGCCGGTCGAGCAGCAGATCGCGGAGCGTACCGCCGCCGACGGCCGGCATGAGCGCCAGGACGATGAACCCGAACACGTCCATGCCCTTGCGCGAGGCGGCGAGCGCCCCGGAAGCCGCGAACGCGGCGGTGCCGAGCATCTCGAGGAGGAACTGGAAGGTCACGAAGCCGCCGGAGCCGTAAGGATGGCGGCATTATAAGGGCGTCCGGCGGTGGCCACGCGCGGCCGGCCGCCTTGACAGGCCCCCGGGGCGAAAGGACAATTTGCGGCCCTCGCGTCCCCACGAATTTTGGTGATGTAGCTCAGTTGGTCAGAGCGGCGGACTCATAACCCGCAGGTCGGTGGTTCAATTCCACCCATCACCACCACGTTGACAAAAGCCCTGTTAATCAAACAGTTAACGGGGCAATTCAATTCCGAAACACGGATTTGAACCGGCTTCCAAATTATATTCTTTGGGTGTCGAGATGTTGGCGACGAAGGTGCTCTGGGGCAGCTTAGGGGCAACTGTCAACCGCCAAAAAGCAGTGCCCCCAGTCGCAGGCTTGTGGCCGAGCACTATCCCAGATTCCGGGATCGGCGGGCCGCCGAGGGACGGCCGCTGCCGCGTTGCGTCGAGGAGGAGTTCGACGCCTATCTCAAATGCGGCTTG
>DASUOE010000059.1:0-5076 GCA_036276805.1 Woeseiaceae bacterium
CGAGATGGCGGTTGTCGTGCATGAGGCCGCTGTCCGAGTCCACTTCGGCAAAGATGCGCACCCAGAAGGCGACGTCCGCCTCGAGCTCCGGCGGACTCGGGAAGACGTCGTCCGCCGGCGCAGCCCAGGCCGCGGGGCCGATCGCGAGAATCGACGCAAGGAACCTCTGCCTGGCCCTGGCGGTCATTTGGACTTATCTCGACCTGCAGCGTAAATTATTGAACAGTTCACAGTTAGTAACAGCTTGTTGCCGTACGCTGGCGATGCTAAAGGCCTTTTCTGGCTGCCGCAATCGGCCCGAACGGTGAGGGTACAGCTGATCGCGATGACTTCGAGACGCGCACAAAACCTGCGAATCCTCGTGCTTGCCGCGCTGCTGGCGGGCTTCGCCGCGAGCGCCGGCGCGTCGGAGCTGGAAGACGAAGCCATCGACAGCGAGGAGCAGGACGAGCTCCCGATGCCCGTGGAATCGCCGCTCCCGGTGCCCCCGGGCGCTTCCGCCGCCGGGCCGGCCGCCCCGCATGCGGAGGAATCGGCACCGGCGCCGGCCGCCGCAGGGCCGAGCGCGGACAGCGGCGGGGCCGCCAAGACCAACGGCTTCATCGAGACGGGACCCCTGCACCAGGAATCGGTGCCGCTCGCCGAAGCGGTCATCGAAGCCGAAGGTACCGCGGAGCCTATCCTGCTCCTCGGCAGCGAGGTGCCGCCGGGGACGACTGCGCGCCTGAGCTGGGCGGCGACGGAACTCTTCGAGGGCGTGTCGGTGTCGACGCCCGTGCTCGTCGTCAACGGCGTGACGCCCGGCCCGACGCTCTGCCTCACCGCGGCGGTGCATGGCGACGAACTGAACGGCATCGAAATCGTGCGGCGCGTGATGTACGACATCCAGCCGGACCGGCTCTCCGGTGCCCTCATCGGCGTTCCGATTGTGAACGTGCAGGGCTTCCGGCGCGGCTCCCGTTACCTGCCCGATCGCCGCGATTTGAACCGCTACTTCCCCGGGAACGCGCAGGGCAGCGCGGCGGCGCGGATCGCGAATTCCTTTTTCGAGAACGTCGTCGCGCACTGCGACGCGCTGATCGACCTGCACACGGGCTCGTTCGAGCGCGCGAACCTGCCGCAGATCCGTGCAGACCTGCGCGACCCGGACGTCGTCACGCTGACGCAGGGCTTCGGCTCGACCGTGATCCTGCACAGCACGCCCGGAGTCGGCACGCTGCGCCACGCCGCGACCGAAGCGGGGATCCCGGCCGTCACGCTCGAGGCCGGCGGGCCGCTCGAACTCGAACTCAACGAGGTGATGCACGGCGTGAAAGGCGTCGAGACGCTCATCAGCTCGCTCGGGATGGTCAAGCGGATACGCCTCTGGGGCGAACCGGAACCGGTGTATTACCGATCGAGCTGGGTGCGCGCGGGCTCCGGCGGCATCCTGCTCGCCAACGTGAGCCTCGGCAGCACGGTGCGGCGGGGCGACCTGCTGGGCACGATCACCGACCCGATGAGCAACGCGCGCACGGAACTGCGCTCGCCCTACGCCGGCCGCATCATCGGCATGGCACGCAACCAGGTCGTGATGCCGGGATTCGCCGCTTTCCACGTCGGTATCCAGACGGCCGACGCGCCGGCGCCGCCGCCGCAGACGATCGGCAGCGGCGATTACACCGACGAAAACGCATACGTCGACGGGATCTCCGAGTAGTCGGCGCGGGTCGCGTTGCGTCGCGGCCCGCACCGGCTCCGCGGCGAGGACTGGACTCGTCCGCACGCGGTTCATAAGCTCCGGCAAGGATGAGCGAACGCAAGCCGCTTGAGAGTTACCTGGCACCGCGATACTGGCCCATCTGGCTCGGCATGGGCCTGTTGCGGCTCGTCGTCGCACTTCCGCACCGCGGCGGGCTGGCCATGGGCCGCATCGTCGGCCGCATGGCGCACGCGTTTGCGGGAAGCCGCCGCGCCGTCGTCCGGCGTAATCTCGGGCTCTGCTTCCCCGAACTCAGCCTCGCCGAGCGTGACGCGCTCGCGCGCCGGCATTTCGAGGCGCTCGGCATGTCGCTCGTCGAGATGGGCATCGGTCGCTGGGCGTCGGAGGCGAAGATCCGCCGACTGATGACGCTCGAGGGCATCGAACATCTGCAGGCGGCGCTCGCCGAGGGCCGCGGCGTGATCCTGCTGAGCGCGCATTTCACCACTCTCGAGGCGAGCGGGCGCAGGCTGGCGTTCGAGTCACCCCCTTTCGATGCCGTGTACCGCAAGAACCGCAGCGACTTCATTACCGAGCTGCAACGATCGGGCCGCGAGATGTCCGCCGACGCCACGATCGAGAAGCGCGACATCAAGCGGATGGTGCGCAGCCTCAAGGCCGGACGGCCCGTGTGGTATGCGCCGGACCAGAGCTTCGACCGCAAAGGCGCGGCCGTCGTGCCCTTCTTCGGCGTGCCGTGCATGCATACGACGGCGACGTCGACTCTGGCGCGCCTCGGCCGGGCTGTCGTGCTGCCCTACTTCCCCCGCCGTCTCGCGGACGGCCGCTACGTCCTGAAGATCGGCGAGCGTTTCGACGGTTTCCCGGGCGACGACCCGGTGGCGGACACCCTGCGGTACGTACACGCGCTCGAGGCGCACATCCGGACCTGCCCCGAGCAGTATTTCTGGATCCACCGCAAGTTCAAGAACCTGCCGGCAGGCTACCCGGACTATTACGCCGACCTCGCGGCATCGAAGTAGCCTTCGAGCAGCGCGTCCCAGTCGGCTTTGCCGAAGTACACCCCGCGGTGCAGCGTGACGATCTTGCGCAGGCTCCGGTGCAGCCGCTTCAGCGTCGCCTGCTGCCAGGGACCGGGAGCCCGCAGCCGGCCGCGATCGAAGTCGAGCATCCACACCCGGTCGTCGTTGTCGAGCTGCACGTTGTAGGCGTTCATGTCGGCGTGATATACGCCCGCGGCGTGAAATTCGAAGATCCCGCCGCCGATCGCCGACCAGTAGGCCGCCTTGCGCGGACCCTCGGCGATGACCCGCGACAGCGGCCGGATGCCCGGCACCCGGACGGTGATGATGTCGGCCGTATAGAACGGCCCGCGGCGGACGTAGCGCGCGGCAGCGGGGCGCGGGACCCGCAGGCCGAACTCGGCCATCTTCGCGAGCATGCGCCATTCGCGGAACGGCCGAGTCTCGTCCTCGCCGAACCAGACGTAGCGGTCGCGCACGAGCTTGCCGGGCAATCCGCCGCGGCGATAATGACGCAGCACGAACTGCCGGGGCACGTTGCCGATGTAAAGAGTCCTGCCGCGCCCCCCGGAGCCCATCGCGCCGCGGACGGCGTCGGCATGCGGCCAGCCGGCGGGCGTGAAGCTCGTCGCGGAAATCTGGTTGATGATCGACCGATCGTATAGGATGGCGCCGGTTGCAGTTCTCTCCAGGGTCTCGGTCAACGCATTCGTCCTTCGAAGGTCTGCCCGCGGCAACCCGGCGTCAACGCGGCCTCAAGAGATATGTCCCGATCGTTCGCTACGTCCCCGCCGCAAAGCATCTGCCTCGTACGGCTCTCGGCGATCGGCGACACGTGTCATGCCCTGGCAGTGGCGCGCAACCTGCGCGACAACTGGCCGGATGTCCGCCTGACCTGGATCATCGGTAAGGCCGAATCGCGACTGTTCAGCGATATCGGCGACATCGAGTTTATCATTTTCGACAAGGACCGAGGCCGCGGTGCATACCGGGACGTGCGTGATGCGCTGGCCGGGCGCCGCTTCGACATCATCCTTTGCATGCACGCCTCGATGCGTGCCAATCGGCTGTACCGCCTGCTCCCGGGCGGTCTCAAGCTCGGTTTCGACTTCCGGCGCGCACGCGATTTCCAGTGGCTGTTCACCCGGAAACGCATCCCGGCGGCCCGCCACGAACACGCGCTCGACGCAATGATGGGCTTTGCGCGCGCGATCGGGGCCGGACCGACGCCGTTGCGCTGGGACATTCCGCTCGCACCGGCCGAGCTTGCGTTCGCCGCCCGCTACGTGACGCACCCGACCTTGGTGATCAGCCCGCTCAGCAGCCAGCGCCAGCGGAACTTCCGCAACTGGCCGGCCGAGCGCTACGCCGCCGCCGCACGCCACGCCCAGGATCGCTACGGCTGCCGCATCGTCCTGACGGGCGGCGGCTCCCCGCTCGAAAGGGAGTACGGCGAAGCGATCCTCGCCGATGCCGGCCCGGATATCGTCAATCTCATCGGCCAGACGTCTCTCAAGGAGTCACTGGCGGTGTTCGCGGCCGCGGACGCCGTCCTGTGCCCGGATTCCGGCCCTGCGCACATGGCGACGGCCGTGCGGACGCCGGTCATCGGCCTGTACGCAAGCTCGAACCCGGCCCGCACGGGACCGTACGTCTCTCGGCAGCTGACGGTCGACCGCTATCCCGACGCGGTCAGGCGATTCCTCGGCAAGTCGGTCGACGACGTTCGCTTCGGGCGGCGCGTCCGCCACCCGGAGGCCATGGAGCTGATCACCGTCGCCGACGTTACGGCCAAAATCGACGCCGTCTTCGCCTGACGTGCGGCTCAGCCGGCGCGCCGGTGCCGCACGCGCTCGTAGACGGCGTCCGGACCGATCAACTTCAGGCAGTTGTGGTGGCCGAGCGGACAGGTCCGCTGCCGGCACGGGCTGCAGTCGAGGTCGAGGAAATAGACGTCCTTGCGCGCCGTCAGCGGCAATACCAGCGCCGGCGAGGTCGGGCCGTAAAGGGCATGCACGTGCACGCCAACCGCGGCGGCGATGTGCATGAGGCCGGAATCGTTCGTTACGGCCTGTTCGACGAGCGACAGCACGTCGATCACTTCCGCGAGCGACGTCCGGCCGCAGAGGTCGACGAGATCGCTCCCGCCGCTCGCGAGCGAGGCGATGTGACCTGCGGCGACTCTGTCCTTCGACGAGCCGAGCAACCATACGCGGTAGCCATCGGCAATGAGGCAGCCGGCGAGCGCGGCGAAGTGCTCCGCCGGCCAGAGCTTGGACGGCCCGAATTCCGCGCCGGGCATGAAAGCGACGACGGGCCGGTCGAGCGCGAGTCCGAGCGCTGCCACGACCC
>DASUOE010000060.1:0-8743 GCA_036276805.1 Woeseiaceae bacterium
CCGGACGCTCCGCCCGGGGACCCGCCGGACGCACCGCCCGGGGACCCGCCGGGAGCGCCGCCCGGAGACGGCATGCCGCCGCTCGGTGACGGCATGCCGCCTCCCGGTGAGGGCATCCCGCCGCCTGGTGAGGGCATCCCGCCGCCCGGCGAAGGCATCCCGCCACCCGGCGGAGGCATCCCGCCGCCCGCGGGGGGCATCGGCATGCCGGCACCGCCGCTCGAAACGCCGCCGGTCGTCTTACAGCCGGCCATGATCAGCGCCGCCACGGCAACGGTGAGGAGCGGTTTCAGCACGGGCCGGCCGATGCGCCCGAACCGGGCCAGCCGGCCCTGCCCGGAGCGGCCCGAACGATAATGGTG
This sequence comes from Woeseiaceae bacterium, assembly GCA_036276805.1. Taxonomy (GTDB): domain Bacteria; phylum Pseudomonadota; class Gammaproteobacteria; order Steroidobacterales; family Woeseiaceae; genus UBA1847. The sequence goes on from DASUOE010000060.1 coordinate 363, forward strand.
GCTGTGTGACATAAGATGAGCGCCTCGCGTGAAACGGGAAAGCCGGCAATCCCGTCGGCTGCCGTACCCGGCGGAAGGCTCCGCTGTACCTTCCGTTGGAGCCTGTTACGCAGCCGGGAGTTCCATGCAATCCTTCAATCCGGAAATCCTTCGGACCGGCCTTGAAGTTCGCGCCCGGCTCGAGGTACCGGCGCGTCCGTCGACCGGTCTCGGCTCTCCCTGACGATAATACTCGGCGAGACCGCGTTCAACTCCGTCCCGGCCCGCAGCGCCTCAGTCTCCCGTACGCCGCGGCGGCTTGCGGAAGAGGATGAGCGAGAGGTCGTCCGGCTTGCTCGGCTGGCCGGCTTTTTCGTCCTGCATGCGCCGCGCGGCCTTTTCGATCACGCGATCCGCCGCCGCCGACAGCGGGCCCTTGCGCACGAGTTCCACGATCTCCTCGAGGTGCAGGTTGTCGGTGAGCCCGTCGCTAGCGAGGATGACGGTGTCGCGGGCATCGAGCTCCACGCCGGCACTCATGTCGATGCGCATGTCGGCGGCGCCAATGAAATTGGACACCAGGTGCCGCTCGGCGTGATGCAGCGCCGCCCGCTGGTCGAGAAATCCCGCCTCCACCGCGAAACCGGTCGGCGAATGGGCCGTGGTCTGCATTTTCACCCGGCCGCGCTGGCCGACGACGATCGCCTCCGAATCGCCAATCTGGTAGCTGCGTGCAAGCCGGCCCTCCACGGTCACGACCGTAAGTGTCGTCGCGGAGCCGTTGCCGAGTTCCCGCACGGCTGCGTTGGCCGCTTCGATGCCATTCAGGACGGCGGTTCTCAGCAGGGTCGTCTTCTCGAGCGCGACCTGCAGCGAATCCCTGAGCGCGTAAACGGCGGTGAGCGAAGCACGTTTGCCGGCCGGCAGGCCGCCCGCGCCGTCGGCCACGATCAGCACCGCCGCCGCCGGCCCCCAGGGAATCACGGCGACGGTATCCTCGTTCTCCGACGCCTTGTCCGGTGCCCGCACCGTGAAGGCCACGAGCGTGCCGCCGCCGGCATCCAGGACCTTCCGGTCCGCAGTCGTCGCGCCGTCCAGTACGACGAAATCCTGCGTGCCGTCACTCATTTTGCTGCACCGGTTCCCGGCACCATGCGCAATAGTTCCAGAACTCGTGCGCAATGCTCCACCTGCACGAATGACAGCGGTGGCGGCTGCCGGGCAGCGGCCACGGTCGCTTGACCTTGGTGCGGCACCAGGGGCAGTAGCGCATGAACGGCATGAGGTCGCCGCGGCAACGCGTGTTGGCGCAGCGCGCCGTGTAGCGCCGGTCCGGGTAACGGCGGTGCGTTTCGGCGATGAACCCGGGCCCGTAGCACCAGGCGCAATAGTCCCAGTCGATCTTCACGCCGCGTTCGCAACGCGGACAGCTCGACGGCATCGTGGATTCGGAACCGCGCGCGGGATTGTCGACGCCGCACCAGGGGCACGCCTGCATCGTCTCGGCCACCGGGCCCTCGCAGCGCCGGCACTGGTGGCGCGTGTCAAGCACCCTGCGGAACCGTCTTTGGAATTCGCGCCACTTGAGCTGGCGGAACGAGTAGTTACCACCGCGACCGTTGCGCGCGCCGGCCCTGCCGCGGGAGCGCTTCTGGCGACGTGCATGGCTCTTCAGGCGCTCGAACTCCGCCTGCATCTGCAATGCATTCGTGTAGCGTTTGCCGGGATCGAGCTGGATCGCCTTCCTGAGCAGCGTGACGAACTCCGGCCTTACCCGCGCGGTCAGCTGCTGGTAGCCCTGCAGCGGCCACTCGAATGGCCATTCGGGCAACTTGCCCGAGAACATCCGGTAGAGCACGAGGCCGAGCGAGAACACGTCGGACTGGAATTTCGGCCGGCCCATCGCCTGCTCCGGCGCGATGTAATCGATCGTGCCGGAGCCGGAGGCCTTGAGCGTGCGCAGGCTCAGCTTGGCGAACCCGAAGTCGCCGAGCTTAAGCACGTTGCCGGGAAACATGATGAAGTTCTCCGGCTTGATGTCGCAATGAATGATCTTGTGCTGGTGCGCATACGCCAGTGCATCGATTGCCTGCCCCGCGAGGTCGATGGCCCGCGAAGTGGCGATGCGCCATTCCAGCCTGTCTGCCAGCGACTGTTCGCCGAGCTCCATCGCGATGACGAACTTGTCATCGATGTAGCTCGCATTCAGCACGGTGAGGATGTTCGGGTGCCGGAGTTTCGTCGCGACCTGCACCTCGTGCAGCAACTCACGCTCGTTCGCACGCTCGGTACGGGGAATCTTGAGCGCGACCTTCTGTTTCTGGATCGTGTCCTGGGCCGCGTACACGTCCGCGAGCGGACCGGAAGCGATGCGGGAGACGATTACGTACTTGCCGATCTTTTGTCGCGCTTTCAGCAACGGGCGGGAACCCTTCGAATGACCTGGACCTGGCCGCTGGCGACGGCTGCCCAATCATTGGCGGTGCCCCCGGTCGAGTCAAGGGCAACATAAGTGTAACCTCGCGTACCGACGCCCGTAAGAAACGATCGCCACACTCGCCGCCTGACGCAAAGAACTTCGAATGGTCAAGACCGGTAGGACGGGCGTGCGCCGCATCGCCCATGCCACCCGCTACTCCGCCCAGGGCCTCCTCCATGCCTGGCGTAACGAGGCCGCCTTCCGCCAGGAACTCGCGCTGTCGCTGGTGTTGCTGCCGCTCGCGCTGGTGCTCGGGCAAAACGCAGTCGAGGTCTTGCTCCTGGTCGGCTCGTGTCTGCTCGTCCTCATCGTCGAGCTGCTGAATTCCGCCATCGAAGCCACGGTCGACCGCGTCGGGCAGGAACACCACGAGCTGTCGGGCCGCGCGAAGGACCTGGGCTCGGCGGCTGTGTCCTTGAGCCTCGCCCTCGTCGCCGTCACGTGGGGCACGATTGCGTGGCAGCGGTTCGGCTGACCGTCGCGCTGCCCGCGCGGCGACTTAAGCGAGTGACCGGGTGAATGACCGGGTGAATGACGAGGCAAGGAACAGCCACTTCCCGGCCGCGAGACTCGCGAGCGCGAGCAGGAGGCCGAGCGTGCCGCCCACGGCGACGTCGCTCGGGTAGTGCAGGCCAAGGATCACACGGGAGAGCGCAACCAGGAGCGCGAACGGCACGAGAATCCACAGTAGTAAAGGTACGTAAGTTCCGAAAACTACACTAAAACTTACGGCGTGCAGCGTGTGCCCGGAAGGAAAGCTGTAGCGATCGAGCGGCGGGGCGCCGCAGACGATCTCGCCATAGCGGACGAACGGCCGCTCCCGGACGAGGCGCTCCTTCAAAAGCTTGTAGAGGAGCACGCCGACGAGCGCCGTGAGGCCGGACTGCAGCGCCACCTGGCCCGCGGGGACACCGGGCCAGGTAATGCAGACTATCCCGAGGATGACCCACGCCGGGTAATCGCCGAGGCGGGAAACGTCCCCGAAGAATCGGGCGACGGCGGTGCGCCGTGACAGCGCATTGACGCGCAGGCAGGCGCTGCGTTCCAGGTCATCGAAGTAGTCGAGTAGCACGACGGCGCTTCCGCGGTGGTCCGATGCCGCGGAAGTATCGTTGCCCGGCCTGACACTGGCGTGTCAGTGGCGTGACGGCTGCATGACATTCGCGAAGCCTGTCATCGACTTGCAATGCATTTGTAAACCCGGTTTAACGTCCCGCCGGAATGATGCGCAGCATGAAGATCGCCATCGTGACGGACGCGTGGAAGCCGCAGGTCAACGGCGTCGTGCAGACCCTCGGCATGACGCGCGCTGAGCTCGTCCGGTCAGGGCACGACGTGTTGCTGGTGACGCCCGAGGGCCGCCGCACGCTGCCCTGCCCGGGCTACCCCGAGATTGCGCTCTCGCTTCTCGCCGGCGCCTCGGTGCGGCGCGAACTCGGGGCATTCGACCCCGACGCGATTCACATCGCGACCGAGGGCCCGCTCGGGCTCGCCGCACGCCGTTACGCCCTGTCGCGCCGTCTGCCGTTCACGACCGCCTACCACACGCAGTTCCCGGAGTACCTGCGGGCGCGCCTGCCCGTGCCGATCGCACTGACGGCACGGGTGCTGCGACGATTCCACGCCCCGGCGGCGCGCACGCTGGTGCCGACGGAGGCGATCCGCGCAAAACTCCTGCGGCGCGGGCATGCCAACGTCGTCGTCTGGTCGCGCGGCGTCGACGCCGTGCTCTTCAATCCCGAGCGCCCGCACGCATACGCGTTGCCCCGCCCGATCTGGATATACCTGGGACGCGTGGCCGTCGAGAAGAACATCGAGGCGTTTCTCACCCTCGAGCTGCCGGGCAGCAAGGTCGTCATCGGAGACGGCCCGGACCGCGCGCGGCTCAAGACCACCTACGAGGATGCACACTTTTATGGATACCGATTCGGCGAGGAACTGGCTCGCCTGCTCGCCGGCGGCGACGTCTTCGTTTTCCCGAGCTGCACCGACACCTACGGCCTCGTCATGCTCGAGGCAATGGCGTGCGGCCTCCCCGTGGCCGCTTTCCCGGTGGACGGGCCGATCGATGTGGTTCAGCACGGCCTTACCGGGATGCTCGACCACGACCTCGGCGCCGCCTGCCGCGGCGCCCTCGAGCTGGATCGCGCGCGCTGCCGCGCATTCGCGGCCGGGCAGAGCTGGCAGCGCGCCACTCGGGAGTTCGAGGGCTACCTCGAGCCGCGCACGCGCGACACCGCCTCGGCCCAGCCGCTGAGCAGTGTGTCGCGCTGAGATGCCGGCATCGCCGGCTCGAAGCGGCGGTCGCTCTGCCAGGTCCGCGCAACGTCGTCTATAGAGCCGAGCATGCCGGCTCCGAGGGCCGCGAGGCACGCCGCGCCGAATACGGTGGACTCGACGTTTTTCGGCCGTTCGACCGTGGTGTCGAGCACGTCGGCCAGGAACTGCAGGAACCAGTCGTTCTTCACCATCCCCCCGTCGACGCGGATGACCTTCGGACGGATGCCGTCGTCCGCCATCGCGCGGACCAGGTCCGCCGTCTGGTAGGCGATCGCCTGCAGCGTCGCCGTGACGATGTGCTCGCGGCCGCTGCCGCGGGTCAGGCCGAGTATCGCGCCGCGCGCGTGCGGGTCCCACCACGGCGCGCCGAGGCCCGCGAAAGCCGGCACGACCACGACGTCCGCGACGATACCGGTGCGCCGTGCGATGGCCTCGCTTTCCGGCGCAGCGTCGATGATCTCGAGTGCATCGCGCAACCATTGCAGCGCGGAGCCGGCGACGAAAACGCTGCCCTCGAGCCCGTAGACGACTTCGCCGTCGAGGCGCCGTGCGACGGTGGTCAGGAGCTGGTTCTGCGACCTCAGAGCCGCGGATCCGGTATTGGCTATCACGAAGCAGCCGGTCCCGAAGGTGCTCTTGATCATGCCCTCGTCGATGCCCGCCTGGCCGATGAGCGCCGCCTGCTGGTCGCCGGCGATACCGGCGATCGGCGTGCCGGCTGCCGGCAGCCCGTCGGCCACGACGCCGAAATCGGCGACGCAATCCCGCACCTCGGGCATCAGGCCCGCCGGGACGCCGAAGAGGTCCAGCAGGTGCGCATCCCAGGCCTGCTCCCCGAGGTTGAAGAGCAGCGTACGCGAGGCATTGGTCGCATCGGTGGCGTGCACGCGGCCGCCGGTCAGGCGCCAGAGCAGCCACGTGTCGATCGTGCCGAACGCGAGCTCGCCGCGGTCGGCCCGCGCGCGGGCGCCCGTGACGTGATCGAGCAGCCAGGCGATCTTCGTCGCGGAGAAATAAGGGTCGAGCCGCAATCCCGTGCGTGCCGCGATGTCCTCGCCGGCGCCTTCTGCCGCGAGTCGCTCGCACTGCCCGGCGGTGCGCCGGTCCTGCCAGACGATCGCGTTGCCGACCGGTTCGCCGGTCCCGCGATCCCACAGCACGGTGGTCTCGCGCTGGTTCGTGATGCCGATCGCGGCGACGTCGGTCGAGGCGGCGCCGGCCTGTGCGAGCGCTTTGCCCATGACGGCGACGACCGAGCGCCAGATGTCTTCCGGATCGTGTTCCACCCACCCGGGCCGCGGGTAGTGCTGGGGAAACTCCTGCTGGGCGGAACTCCGCTGCGCGAGCGTGTCGTCGTACACGACCGCGCGGCTGCTGCTCGTGCCCTGGTCAATGGCGAGGATCAGGCGGCCGTTCACCAGCTGTAGTCCTCGACGCTCCAGTACGGCGCGCGCACCTGGATGCGGACGCCGGCCTCCGCCGGCCGGACGTTGCCGGGCTGCGCAACCGCGAACTCGGCAATCCTCGCGAGGATCTCGTCCGGCCAAGGCGTCACCCGCCGCGCATCGAGGTCGACGTGCAAGTTCAGCCACTCACAGGTGGCCGCGACGTAACCCGCTTCCGCGTGGTACATGCGCATGAACTGGTGAATCCGCTTCTCGTCGTAGGCGAGTATCTGCGAGCGGATTTCGTATGGGTCGTCGAGCATGAGTTCCCGTTTCCAGGTGACGTGTGCTTCCACCGCGAACGTCGAACCGCGGCCCGTGCGCACGTAGTCGTCGGTGATGCCGAATCCGGCCCACAGGGCGTCGACGCCCTGGTCGAACGCAAGCACGTAATACGCGACGTTCATGTGCTCGTTGACGTCGATCCACTCGGCGCGGACGCGCCCGCTGTGCGCCAGCGTACCCTGGCGTGCCATCGTGTCGTTCATGCTTCGGAAAGCTCCGGAAGGTCCCGGAAATAATCGAGGGCGCCGGGATTTGCGAGGGCTTCGGTGTTGCGCACGCTTTCGCCGTGTACGACGGAGCGCACCGCGATTTCCACGATCTTGCCGCTGCGCGTCCGCGGCAGCTCGGGCACGGCGACGATTTTCGCCGGCACATGCCGCGGCGTGGTATTGCGCCGGATGACGTCGCGGATCGCGGCTTCGAGCGACTCGTCGAGCCTGACGCCCTCCCTCAGGACCACGAACAGCACGACGCGCACGTCGTCCTGCCACTGCTGACCGATCGCGAGGCTCTCGATCACGGCATCGAGCTTTTCGACCTGGCGATAGATCTCCGCCGTGCCGATGCGCACACCGCCCGGGTTCAGGACCGCATCGGAGCGGCCGTGGATCACGAAGCCGCCGCCCGGCCGCTCCTCGGCGAAATCGCCGTGCGCCCAGACGCCGGGAAAACGCTCGAAGTACGCGGCGCGATAGCGTCTGCCGCCGGGGTCGTTCCAGAAACCGACCGGTGCCGACGGGAACGGTCGCGTGCAGACGAGTTCGCCGCGCTCGCCGACGACCGCATTCCCGCCCTCGTCGAAGACCGCGACGGCCATGCCGAGGCCCTTGCACTGCAGTTCGCCGCGGCGCACCGGCAGCAGCGGGTTGCCGAGCAGGAAACAGCTGATGATGTCCGTGCCGCCGGAGATCGACGAGAGCTGCAGGTCGCTGCCGATGGCGTCGTATACGAAGTCGAATCCCGACGGCGCAAGCGGCGATCCCGTCGACAGCACGGCGCGCAGTGCGTCCAGCCGGAACTCGTCGACCGGCCGGACGCCCGCCTTCTGCAGCGCGGAGAGATACTTCGCGCTCGTGCCGAAGACGTCGATGCGTTCCTCCTCGGCGATGGCCCAGAGACCGCGGCCTGATCCGAAGAACGGGCTGCCGTCGAAGAGCACCAGCGTGGCGCCCGAGGCGAGCCCGCTGGCCAGCCAGTTCCACATCATCCAGCCGACGGTCGTGAAATAGAACAGTCGGTCGCCGGGACGGAGGTCCGTGTGCAGCCCGTGTTCCTTCAGGTGCTGCAACAAGGTGCCGCCGTGGCCGTGCACGATGCACTTCGGCACGCCCGTCGTACCCGACGAAAACAGGATGAACAGCGGGTGATCGAAGGCCACCGGTGCGAACGCCGGCTCCCCTCCGGCGGCGCAGAAGTCGTCCCAGTCGACTCCGCGCGCCGCGGCGGGCATGAGCGTCTCGCCGGCGACGAAGCGCACGACGACCGTGCGCGTCACGCTCGGCAGCGCCGCGACGACCGCGGCGACGTTTTCGCGGCAGTCGATGCGCTTGCCGTTGTAGAAGTAAGCATTCGCCGCAAACAACACCTTCGGCTCGATTTGGCCGAAACGGTCGACCACGCCCGTCACGCCGAAGTCCGGCGAACACGACGACCAGGCGGCGCCGAGGCTTGCCGTCGCGAGCATCGCGACGATCGCTTCCGGGCAGTTGGGCAGATAGGCGGCGACGCGATCGCCGGAACCGACGCCCGCCTCGCGGAGCCCCGCGGCGACGCCCGCGACCGCTGCCGCGAGCTCGTCGCACGTGAGCGTGCGCCGTGCGCCATCCTCCCCGCGGAAGATGAGCGCTAAGTCGCTGCCGCGGCGGCGCAACAGGTGCTCGGCATAGTTCAGGCGGGCACCGCTGAACCAGCCA
>DASUOE010000061.1:0-8426 GCA_036276805.1 Woeseiaceae bacterium
CAGGTGCAGCTTCTTCGTGGTGACGAGCGGGAAGCCCCTGCCGAGATCGAAGCGCATCTGGTGGCCGAAGACGCTCAGCGTGCCGGTGCCGGTGCGGTCTTCCTTGCGGTCGCCGGTCTCGCGCACGCGGCGCATGAGGTCGAGGTACTGCCGCATGCCGTCAATCCCGCATCCGCATCAGGCCGTGGCTGCCGTCGGCCGGCGGTACGCGAGGAATAACAGGATCGCGCCCGCGACGATCATCGGTGCGCTCAGGAGCTGGCCGGTGGTGAGCCAGCCGACCAGGTAGCCGTCGTCGCCCATGTGCGCGTCGGGTATGCGATAGAACTCCACCCAGAAGCGGAACAGGCCGTACCAGAGCAGGAACATGCCGGACACCGCCCGGTACGGCCGAGGCTTCGCCGAGTAGGTGTAGAGAATGACGAACAGCACGAGACCCTCGAGCAGCGCCTCGTACAGCTGCGTCGGGTGGCGGCCCACGCCGCCGACGTTGAAGGCCCACGGCAGGTCGGTGGCCTTGCCCCACAGCTCGCCGTTGATGAAATTGCCGATGCGGCCGAGTCCGAGGCCGATGGGCACGAACGGCGCCACGAAGTCCGTCAGCTCGACTAAGGTCTTGCCGTGCCTGCGGCCGAAGAGCCACATCGCGACCATCACGCCGACGAGTCCGCCGTGGAAGGACATGCCGCCCTCCCAGATGCGGATCACGTACAAGGGATCGGCGAGGATCTCGCCCCAGCCGTAGATGAAGGTGTAGCCGAGACGGCCGCCTGCGATGACGCCCAGCATGACGTAGAAGACGAGGTCGTCCACCTGTTGCGGCGTGACCGGCGAATCCGGCCGCGTGCACCGCCCCCGCGCCAGCCACCAGCCGCCGAGGAAACCGCCGACGTACATGAGGCCGTACCAGCGTACGGCGACGGGACCGATAGAGAAGATGACCGGGTCGATGGCGGGGACTTCGAGCATGGGACTCCGCGGGTGGCGCGCTGGCGCCAAGTCTACCATCGACCCGCCGCGCATCGAACGCGGTCGCCGTGATTGCGGGCGTGTCCGCCGGGCTCGCATCCGGTGCGCGCTTGCCGGATGCGCTATAGTGACCGGTCCCCGGTATCCACGGGACGATCATGCCGAACGCGCTCGTCAGCGAAACCAGCCCGTACTTGTTGCAGCACGCGGACAATCCCGTCGACTGGCTGCCCTGGTCGGATGGCGCGTTCGCACGCGCCATCGGTGAGGACAAGCCGGTGCTCCTGTCGATCGGCTACTCCGCCTGCCACTGGTGCCATGTCATGGCGCACGAGTCCTTCGAGGATCCGGCGACGGCGGGCGTGATGAATGAACTGTTCGTCAACATCAAGGTCGACCGCGAGGAACGGCCGGACGTCGACCGCGTCTACCAGGTCGCCCACCAGCTCCTGACGCAGCGCGGCGGCGGCTGGCCGCTCACGATGTTTCTCGACCCGGAGAGCCGGCGGCCGTTTTTCGGCGGCACCTACTTCCCGCGCGACGCGCGTTACGGACTCCCCGCCTTCACGGAACTCCTTAAGACCGTCGCACACTACTTCGCCGAGCGGCGCGACGACGTGCGCGAGCAGGGCCGGAAGCTCGTGGACTTCATGGGCCGACTGGAGGCGAGCGCCGCACCCGACGCCGCCGCGCTCGATGCAGCGCCGCTCGCCGCGGCCCGCGCCGGACTCGGTCAGGTCTTCGACGCCGAGGCGGGCGGCTTCGGCGCGGCGCCGAAGTTCCCGCACCCGGCGAACGTCGACCGCCTGCTCCGGCACTGGCGCAGCACGGCGTACCGGGAGGAGCCGGACCTCGAGGCGCTGTACATGGCGACGTTCTCGCTTTCCCGCATGGCGGACGGCGGCATCTACGACCACCTGGGCGGCGGCTTCTGCCGCTACGCGGTAGACCGGCACTGGCAGATCCCGCATTTCGAGAAGATGCTCTACGACAACGGCCCGCTGCTCGCGCTGTACGCGCAGGCGTACCTCGCCACGGGCGATGAGCGCTACGCCGAAGTCGCGCGCGAAACCGCCGCCTGGCTCGCGGCCGACATGCGCGCGCCGAACGGCGGGTTCTTCTCGACGCGCGACGCGGATTCCGAAGGCGAGGAAGGCCGCTATTACGTGTGGACGCCGGCCGAGGCGGAGGCGTTGCTCGCCCCGGACGAATACGCCGCGTTCAGCCGGCGCTTCGGCCTCGACGCGCCGGCGAACTTCGAAGGCCACTGGCACCTGAGCATCCGCAGGCCGGTCGCCGATGTCGCAGAGGATATGGAGCGCTCGCCCGAGACCGTCGCGAACCTCCTTGCCGCCGGCCGCAGCAAACTGCTGGCGGCCCGTGCGTCGCGCGTGCCGCCGGCGCGCGACGAGAAACAGCTCTGTGCCTGGAACGCGCTCGCGATCCGCGGTTTCGCGATTGCCGGCCGCGCGCTCAACGACGATGACCTCGTCGCCGTCGCGGACGGTGCCGTCTCCTTTATCGAGTCGCATCTCTGGCGGGACGGGCGCCTCTTCGCCGTGCACACGGAGGGCTTGTCGCGTTTTGCCGGCTATCTCGACGACTACGCGTTCCTGATTGACGCACTGCTCGAACTCCTGCAGGCGCGGTGGTCGTCCGACCGGCTGCGCCTCGCGACGGATCTCGCCGACTGCCTGCTCGGGCACTTCGAGGACAGTCGCTCCGGGGGGTTCTGGTTCACGGCGGACGACGGCGAGCCGCTGATGCATCGGCCCAAACCGATGGCGGACGAAGCGCTGCCGTCAGGCAACGGCGTCGCCGCTCTGGCGCTCCAGCGGCTCGGCTTCCTGCTCGGCGAGACGCGCTACCTCGACGCCGCGGAACGCACGCTCCGCGCGGCCTGGCCGGCGATCAGCGAGTTCCCGCAGGCGCACGTCAGCCTGCTGAACGCACTCTCGGAGAATCTCGACCCGCCGGAGATCGTGATACTGCGGGGGCCCGCCGAGGAGATCGAGCGCTGGCGCCAGAGCGCGGCCCGGCTGTACGCGCCGCGCCGGCTCGTCTTCGCCGTCCCGGACGATGCGCCGGACCTGCCGGATGCGCTTGCTGCGCGCCGCGCGGAACCCGGCCGCGCGCTCGCCTGGCGCTGCATCGGTACCCGTTGCGACCTGCCGCTCGACAGCTGGGAGGCGCTGGCGGCCCAATTGTCGGGAAACTAAGGCGTTTTTGGGCTCGCAAGCCGAAAGTTCCCTGTATATACTTCCTCTCGCCTGAGAGTTAGCGGGCAACTTTATGTAATCCGTTCAGATGTTCCTCTTCGTAGACATCCTGTCTGTTTCATAAGTTAACGCAATACTTCCAGCACACCGTCCCGCGAGGGGCATTTTTCATTTATTGATTCAACAGGTACAGCAATGGCTACAGTAACGGGAACCGTCAAGTGGTTTAACGAAGCCAAGGGTTTCGGCTTCATCGCACAGGAGTCCGGTCCGGACGTATTCGCGCACTTCAGCGCAATCCAGGGTTCGGGCTTCCGCACGTTGACGGAAGGCCAGAAGGTCGAGTTCACCATTACGCAGGGCAAGAAAGGCCCGCAGGCGGAGAACATCGTTCCGCTTTAAACGACGGTTCGAGAACGGATTAGCGCCGCTTCCGCGGCCATAAGATCCGGACAACGAGGGCAAGACGCAAGTCTTGCCCTTTTTTTTGGCGAGCGGGGCGATATTTCGATGAGGGAAAGGCCGGGTCGTGCCTGAGCGGCAAACGGTCGTCGTACTGGGTGCGACCGGGCATTTCGGGGGGCGCATGTGCCGGCGCCTTCTCGACGAGCCGGTCACGCTCGTGGTCACCGCGCGCGACGCCGCGCGAGCCGCAGGCTTCGCGGCCGAGCTCAAGGCCCTGTGCGGCACCGCCATCGTCGAGGCTGCCGCCATCGACATGGCGGCACCGGATCTCGGCCTGCGGCTCCGCGCCCTGTCACCCTTGCTCGTCCTCAGTGCTGCCGGTCCGTATCAGGGGCAGGATTACCGCGTCGCGCGTGCGTGCATCGACGCCGGCTGCCACTACCTCGACCTGGCCGACGGCCGGGATTTCGTCGCGGGTTTCGCTGCGCTCAACGAGGCCGCGCTGGCGCGCGACGTCCTGCTCGTCACCGGCGCGAGCACTCTGCCGGGGGTTTCGAGCGCGATCGTTGCGGCGAGCCGCGAGTGGCTGCGGTCGATCGCCGCCGTCCGTACGTGCATCGCACCGGCCCACCGCACACCGCGCGGCATCGGCACGATCGAGGCGGTCCTGAGCTATTGCGGCCGGCCGTTTCGCGTTCTCGAGGACGGCACCTGGCGCACACGCCACGGGTGGCAGGACCTGCGCGTCGAGCGGCTCGCCGGTCTCGGCGTGCGGCTGTCGGCCGCCTGCGACGTTCCGGATCTCGGCCTCTTTCCGGAGCGGATCGACGGGCTCCGCACCGCCACGTTTCACGCTGCCCTCGAGGCGCCGTGGGAGCAGCTGGCACTGTGGCTCATGGCCGGCGCTTCCCGTGCGGGCCTGGTGCACGACTGGCGCCCGTGGGCCTGCCGGTTCCAGCGCATCGCCCGAAACCTCGAGCGCTTCGGATCCGAGGACGGCGGCATGACCGTCGCGATCGACGGCCATGACGCGAGCGGCCGCGCCCTGCGCGTGCGTTTCCGGCTGACTGCCCGGCGGAATCACGGTCCCGAGATACCGGTGGTCCCGCTGCTCATCCTCGCGCGCAGGCTGCTGCGCGGCGACCTTGGCGTCCGCGGCGCGCTGCCGTGCTACGGTCTCGTGACACTTGAGGAAATTGCCGCAGAGATGCGCGACTTCGCCGTCGACTGGAGCTTCGAGGTGGATGCTTGAATGCCTACGTGATCGTGAAGATCGCGCACATCCTCGGCGCGACGCTGCTGTTCGGTACCGGGCTCGGCACGGCATTCTTCATGTTTCGCGCATGGCGGAGCCGCGACGCGGCAGTGTTGCATGCCACATCGAGGAGCGTGGTGCTGGCCGACGCGATCTTCACGGCGCCGTCAGTCGTCCTTCAGCTCGCCACGGGCGCCTGGCTCGTGCGCTATCTCGGCATCCCGCCCGGTTCCGCATGGCTTGCGGCCGTACTGTCGCTGTACGCCCTCGTCGGCGCCTGCTGGTTGCCCGTGGTCTGGCTCCAGGTGCGCGTCAGGGACCTGGCCGCCGCCGGCGCGCTGCACGACTGTGACCGGCTGATGCGCTGGTGGGTCGCGCTCGGCATTCCTGCGTTCGCCGCCGTGCTCGTACTGTTCTGGCTCATGGTGGCCAAACCGGGCGTCTGGGCATGAGAGGTTTCCCACATATGAGTCAGAACGCCCATTTTCAGTGTTATTGCCGGATCGTGCACGGCCCGGCCTGACGTCACTTCTATATATAGGGAGGGTCCCCCCGGGCCGCGGCCCGCCCCTGCGCAAGCGGTCGATGCAGTGGGCCGTCACCGTATAATGCCGCGTCCCGCGCCCGGCCCTCGCCGCGCACCGACAACGGAGAAGAAGGACACCGATGAGCAATACCATCATCTACACGAAAACGGACGAAGCACCCGCGCTGGCGACCTATTCGCTGTTGCCGATCGTCCAGGCGTTCGCCGCCGTCGCCGGCATCGACCTGCAGACGCGGGACATCTCGCTCGCGGCCCGGATCCTCGCGCAGTTTCCCGAGCGGCTCGGTGAATCCCGGCGCGTGAACGACGCACTGGCGGAGCTCGGCGAGATTGCGAAGACGCCGGACGCCAACATCATCAAGTTGCCGAACATCAGCGCCTCCGTCCCGCAGCTGACGGCTGCGATTCGCGAACTCCGGTCGCAGGGCTACGACGTACCCGAGTATCCGGAGGAGCCGCAGGACGAAGCCGAGCGCGCCATCCGTGCCCGCTATGCGAAGGTACTTGGCAGCGCGGTCAACCCGGTGCTCCGCGAAGGCAATTCCGATCGGCGCGTCGCCACGGCCGTTAAAGAGTACGCGAAGAAGAACCCGCACTCGATGGGCGCATGGTCCCCCGATTCCCGGTCGCGCGTATCGCACATGGAACGCGACGACTTCTACGGCAGCGAACAGTCGCTCGTCATGCACGCCGCGGGCAAACTCACGATCCGGCACGTCGATGACGACGGCAACGTCACGATGCTGCGCGAGCCCGTGGCCGTGCAGGACGGAGAGGTCGTGGATGCCGCCCGGATGCGCTGCACGGCGTTGCGCCGCTTCTACGCCGAGCAGGTCGACGCCGCGCGCGCGGACGACGTGCTGCTCTCGTTGCACCTGAAGGCGACGATGATGAAGGTGTCGGACCCGATCATGTTCGGCCATGCCGTCACGGTGTATTACGCGGAGGTGTTCGAGCGCTACGGCGACCGCTTCCGGGAACTCGGCGTGGACCCGAAGAACGGTATCGGCGACGTCTACGCCAGGATCCGGGAGCTGCCGGATGCGGAGCGGCTGGAAATCGAGGCGGCCATTGCTGCCGTGTACGAGCGCGGCCCCGCCCTCGCAATGGTCGACTCGGACAAGGGCATCACCAACCTGCACGTGCCGAGCGACGTCATCATCGACGCCTCCATGCCGGCCATGATCCGCTCCTCGGGCAGGATGTGGGGACCGGACGGCAGGCTGCGCGACACGAACGCGATGATCCCGGATCGCTGCTACGCGGGCATCTACGAGGAAGTGATCCGCTTCTGCCAGGAACACGGCGCCTTCGACGTGACGACGATGGGCAACGTGGCGAACGTCGGCCTGATGGCGCAGAAGGCCGAGGAATACGGCTCGCACGACAAGACCTTCGAGATCGCGACGGACGGGGTCGTGCAGGTCCAGAACGATGCAGGCGACACGATCATGAAGCACCGGGTCTTTGCCGGCGACATCTGGCGCATGTGCCAGACCCGCGACCTGCCGGTCCGGGACTGGATCGCCCTCGCGGTCAACCGCGCCCGCCAGACCGGCTCGACCACCATCTTCTGGCTCGACGAGCAGCGCGCGCACGACCGCAACCTCATCACCAAGGTCGAGGCGTACCTCGGGGAAACCGACACCGGCGACTGCGACGTCCGCATCATGGCGCCTGTCGACGCGATGCGCCTGACGCTGGAGCGCATCAAGGACGGCAAGGACACGATCTCGGTAACCGGGAACGTCCTGCGCGACTACCTGACGGACCTCTTTCCCATCCTGGAGCTCGGTACGAGCGCGAAAATGCTGTCGATCGTGCCACTCCTGAACGGCGGCGGCCTCTATGAGACCGGCGCCGGCGGGTCGGCGCCGAAGCACGTGCAGCAGTTCCTCGAGGAAAACCACCTGCGCTGGGACTCGCTCGGCGAGTTCCTCGCTCTCGCCGTGGCTATCGAGGACTTCGCGGAGAAGCAGGACAACGACGCGGCCCGGGCACTGGCCGCGGCCCTCGGCGAGGCAAACGGCCGTTATCTCGATGACGATCGGGCCCCCTCGCGCAAAGCCGGCGAGACGGACAACCGCGGCAGCCACTACTGGCTCGCACGTTACTGGGCGGAGGCCATGGCGAAATCGGAGGTGCCCGGCCTCGCCGCGCACTTCGCCGATGCGGCGGCAGCGCTCGCCGCGGGCGAAACGCTGATCCTGAGCGAACTTAAGAGCGGCGCCGGCCGGCCGGTCGACATCGGCGGCTATTATCACCCCGACGACGAGAAGGCGGAGGCCGCAATGCGTCCGAGCCCGACGCTGAACCGCATCATCGACGCGATAGGCAGAGCAGGCCCGCCCGGCCGCTGACAGGCGGCGCAGCGGGCGCAGAGCGGTCTTCAGTAGGCCGTGAGCGCCGCGCCCGTCGCGGGCACGACATTCATGCGGTCGGCGCCGCGGAAGACCAGCGGCACCGACACCGTGCGGCGCCCGTCATTGCGCAGCACGACGAAGTGCAGGTGCGGTCCGCTCGAAAAGCCGGTGTTGCCGGAGTCGGCGATGTACTGGCCTTCGGCGACGCGATCGCCCGGCGAGACCCGGATCGAGTTCCAGTTGAGGTGTGCGTAGACGGCGTAGCTGCCGTCGTCGTGCAGGATCTGCACGACGTTGGCGGACGGCCCGTCGCGCTCGGGATCGAGGCCGCTGCGGAAATTGTTGCTGCTCACGTCGAATACGATGCCGTCGCGCGCCGCGAAGATATCGGTGCCGATCGGCATGGCGACATCGACGGCGTAACGGGAGTCCTCCGTCGTGTGCGTGACCACTTCCGGGTACGCCTGCGTGACGGTGAACTGGCTCGAAATCGCAAACGGGACGCGATACGCGCCGGCAGGCCGGTGAATCGCCGCCGGGTCCCCGACCCGGTAGTCGAACTCGTACTGTGCCTCCGGGACCGTGCCGTTGCCGAGTTTCCTGAGGGCGAGGAGCTGCCTGCGGCTCTGCGCTTCGAGCACCCACCTGAGTTCGCGATCCGGGTCCGG